>JAIXTZ010000189.1 GCA_027483745.1 Lysobacteraceae bacterium | reverse complement strand
CACAACCCGGGCTTCGAGCAGGTGGTGGCGCTGCTGCACAGCGGCATCAGTGGCGATGCGCGGGGCATGCCCACCGCCGGCATCGCGCGCCTGAGCCTGCCGGCCGGCGCCGCGCTCGAGCCCGGCATCGGCACGCTCACCCGGTTCTGGTGGCCGTAGGCGGACTGCTGCTCGCCCTTGCGGGCGGTGCGGCGCTCGCCACCGCCGCACCGGCAGGGCTCGGCGGGTTTGAGGCGGGACCCGCCTGTCGCGGTCGCATCGATGCGTCCGCCAGCGAAGCGCGCTTCATCGTCGATGTCCGTTTGCCGATCGTGGCCGAAGGCCGCTTCTCGGGGGTGGAAGGCCAGCTGTTACCGCGTCCGGACGGGCAGTGCGAGGTCCGGGTGCGGCTTCGCGCCGATACGGTCCAATACTCCGGCCCGGAGTGGATGGCGAAGCTCACGCGCTCGCCGGCCTTCCTCGATGCCGAGGCGCATCCCGACGTCGCCTTCGATTCCGCCGCGTTTCCGGCCGTATGGCTGAACGAAGGCGGATCGATCCGCGGCCGCCTGAAGCTTCGCGGCCGCGAGCGCCCCGTAGAATTCGCCCTCCGTCCCGCCGAATGCGACACCCCCGGACAGGCTTGCGCGATCCGCGTCAGCGGCGAGGTGAGCCGGCGCGACTTCGGCATGCAGGCCTACCGCTTCACCGTGAAGGACACCGTCCGCTTCGACTTCGCCATCCGCCTCGAGGCCGCGCCGTGAGCGCCGTGGCGTCGCCGCCCAGCGGCACGGTCGCGCGGCGTTGGCGCACGGGGGCGCTGGTGTTCGCGACCCTGCTGCTGGCCGCCTGCCAGAGCCTTCCCGCGCCCGAACGCGCGACCATCGCCGCCGAGATGGTGGCGGCACGCAGCGACGTCGTTGACTGCGCGTTACCTAACCGCTGCGCGAGCCCCTCGAGCTTCCGCGAGGCTGGGGTGGCGAAGCTCGCCGCGTCCACGCCCGAGGCGCCGCGGCACGAGCTGGTGCTGCTGGAGCGCGGCCCCGACGCCCTCGCCGTGCGACTGGCCTTGATCCGCTCGGCCCAGCAGACCGTCGAGCTGAAGAGCTTCATCTTCGAAGCCGATGACAGCGGCCAACTGGTGCTCGACGCGCTGCTCGATGCCGCCGAGCGCGGCGTGCGTGTGCGCGTGCTGCTCGACCAGCTCTACGGCCTCTCGGAGCCGAACCTGCAGGCGGCGCTGGCCAGCCACCACCGGAACTTCGAGCTGCGCCTGTACAACCCCACCTTCGACGAGGCGCGCACCCAGCCGCTGCAGTTCGCGGCCGGCATCGTCTGCTGCTTCCGCCGCTTCAACCAGCGCATGCACGGCAAGACCCTGGTGGTCGACGATGCCGTGGGCATCACGGGCGGCCGCAACGTGCAGGACCGCTATTTCGACTGGGACCCGGTCTACAACTACCGCGATCGCGATCTGGTCGTCGCCGGGCCCGCCGCGCGCGCCATGCGCGACGAGTTCGATCTCTTCTGGGAGGCCGAGCGCAGCGTGCCCGCGGAGGGCCTCGTGGACGTGGCGGAGCGCTGGCGCCGGGACGGCGGCGCGCCGCCCGGGCGCCTCGATTTCCGCGAACGCCTCGACGAGGGCCGGCTCGGCACCATGCGCCAGGCCGCCGCGGACGATGCCGCGCTGCGCGCCGCACTGCGCGATGCGACGTTCGATGTCGGCGCCGTGCGCTTCATCGCCGATCTTCCGGAGAAGCACGCCCGCGGGGCGGCGGCGCGTCGCGACGCCAGCCGAGTGATGCGCGCCATCATCGCCGGTGCCCGCGAGGACGTGCTGCTGCAGACGCCCTACCTCGTGATGTCGCGGCCGGCGCGCGAGCTGTTCCACGATCTGCAGCAGCGCGATGACCCGCCGACGGTGCGCGTCTCCACCAACTCGCTCGCGGCGACGGATGCGTTTCCCGTCTATGCGATGAGCCACAAGTACAAGCGTACCTACCTGCGCGAGCTTGGCTTCACCATCCACGAGTACAAGCCCTACCCGACCGACGCGCCGATCGACCCGGCCTCGACGGGCGCGCTCGGGGCGCAGGCGGCGGCCGATTTCCCGCTGTTCGGTTCGGCCACCCGCGGCGGCAACGACGGCCCCGTGCCCTTGCGCCGCGCGGGCGTGCGGGTGGGCTTGCATTCGAAGTCGATCGTTATCGACCGCCGCATCGGCATCGTCGGCACCCACAATTTCGATCCGCGCTCCGACCACTGGAACACCGAGAGCCTCGTGGTGGTGGAGGACGCGCCCTTCGCCGACGCGCTCTCGGATGCGATCGAGCGCGACATGACGCCGGAGAACGCCTGGCTGATCGCGCCGCGCGCCAAGCCGCCGCTGCTGTCGGGGCTCAGCTACAGCCTCGGCAAGCTCTCCGAGGCGCTGCCGATCTTCGACCTGTGGATCTGGCCCTTTCCCTATGCCCGCAGCTACGCGCTGAAGCCGGGCTGCGAGCCGCTGCCCTGGGGCGACCCGCGCTTCTTCGAGTGCTGGGAGGACGTGGGCGATTTCCCCGAGGTGGAAGTGGGCAGCAAGCGCATCTACACCCGCATCATCACCGGCTTCGGCGCGGGCTTGACGCCGATCCTGTGAGGCCACTGGCGCCACGGCCATGACGTCTGTCGATTGACGCCGCCACGCCCCCCGCCTAGGCTCCCGGCGATCCCTCACACCCGGCGCCAGCCATGTCCCTGACCCTGACGATCCAACTCTCCGACCGCGACCTCGAGCACTTCACCAAGGCCATCGAGACCGCGCGCGTCGCCGCCGCGCACAAGCCCGCCGCCGACGTGATGGCCGCGGCCACCGCGCTGCTCGCGACCGCCCAGGCCGGCCAGCTGCCGGACTTCATCGCCGACCGCCTCGATCAGCTCGACACCCTCGTGGCCATGGTCAAGGACGAGGGTTGGGCGCTGCCGGAGGCCGATGCCAAGCGCGTCATCGGTGCCCTGGCCTACTTCGCCGACCCCAAGGACATCATCCCGGACCACGTGCCGGTGCTCGGTTTCCTCGACGACGCCATCGCCATCGAGCTGTGCGTGCGCGAGCTGGGCCACGAGTTCGAGGCCTACGACGATTTCTGTGAGTACCGCCAGACCGAGGCCGAGCGCCGCGGCGTGCAGCCGGCCACCGTCGGCCGCGCCGACTGGCTCGAGGGCCGCCGCGAGGAGCTGCAAAACCGCATGCACCGCCGTCGCGAGCGCGAGGATGGCCAGGGCTACGGCAGCAGCTCGGGTTACGGCCGTCGCAGCTACCTGAAGAACGTCTGGCGCCCCAGCACCTACGTGCGCTGAAGCCTTGGCGGTGCAGGCGTCCTCGGGCGGCCCCTTCCGGCGCCGCCCGCCGATCGACGTGCTGAACGCGCAGCGTGAGGGCTGCGCGGTCGGCCATCTCGGCATCGAACTCACGGAGCTCGGCCCCGACTTCCTGCGTGGCCGGATGCCCGTCGACGCCCGCACCAAGCAGCCCTACGGCCTGCTGCACGGCGGCAGTTCCGCCCTGCTGGCCGAGACCCTGGCCAGCATCGCCGCCAACCTCTGCATGGAGGAGGGCGCCGGGCAGGCGGTGGGGTTGGAGTTGAACTGCAACCACGTGCGGGCGATGACCGAGGGCTGGGTGGTGGGCACCGCCCGCCCCCTGCACGTCGGCCGCAGCACCCAAGTGTGGGACATCCGCATCGAGGACGAGCAGGGTCGGCTGGTCTGCGCCAGCCGCCTGACCCTCGCCGTGCGCAAGGGCTGAGCCATGCGCTTGCTTCGCACCCTGATGCGGCTGCCGTTCCTTGCCGTGCACCTCGGCATCTTCCTGCCCCTGCTGGTGGCGGTGCTGGTGTTCCCGGGCAGCCGGCGTTGGGCCTGGAACGGTGAGTGCCTGCACGGCCGGCTGATCCGCCGCTGGTCGGCGGGCCTGATGCGCGTGTTCGGCTTCACCGTGAAGCGCACTGGCACCCCGCTGCCGGGCGCCGTGCTGTTCGTGGCCAACCACGTCAGCTGGATCGACATCGAGCTGTTCCACAGCCAGCTCTGGGCCGGCTTCGTGTCCAAGGCCGAGGTCGAGAAGTGGCCGCTGGTCGGCTGGCTGGCCAGCCTTGGCGGCACCATCTACCACCACCGCGGCAGCCAGGATTCGCTGCATGGCGTGATGCACCAGATGGTGCTGCGCCTCGAGGAAGGCCGTCCGGTGGCGGTCTTTCCCGAGGGACGCACCACGTCCGGCGAAGGCCTCGGTGTCTTCCACGCGCGCATCTTCCAGCCCGCGGTGCTGGCCAACGTGCCGGCCCAGCCCGTGGCCCTGCGCTACGGCGCCGGTGGCGATGCGCAGACCATCGTCGCGTTCGCGCCGAACGAGACCTTCATGGGCAACTTCGTGCGCCTGCTTGGCGAGCCCTCGCGGGTGGCCGAGGTGCATTTCCTCGAGCCGGTGTCGCCGAGCGAAGACGGCCGCCGGCGCATGGCCGACGCCTGCCGCGAGCGCATCGCCGCGGCCTTGGCGCGCTAGAGCGCGGCGAAGGTCGCGCTGCATTAGGCTCTGAGCGACGCCCCTCCGTCGCCCCACCGTGCTGACCGTCTCCGATTACCGCCCCCCCGCCTGGCTGCGCAACGGCCACGTGCAGTCGCTGCTCTCCGCCGCGCCGCCGCGCCGGCTTGCCGGCGAGCGCCTGCTGCGCGCGCTGGCGCCCCGCATCGAGGAATGGCTGCTGCCGGCCGGCGACGCGACGCTCCAGGCCTTCCACCTGAGCCTGCCGGCGCGCCCGCCGCTCGGAGTGGCGCTTCTGCTCCACGGCTGGGAAGGCAGCCACCGGTCCAGCTACGTGCGACACACCGCCAATGCCCTGCTGAAGGCCGGCATCGACGTGGTGCAGCTCAACTTCCGCGACCACGGCGACACGCACCACCTCAACCCCGAGCCCTTCCACTCCTGCCGGCTCGACGAGGTGGTGAAGGCGGCAAAGGTCGCGCAGGAACGGCTCCCCGCGCTGCCCTGGTTCATGGCGGGCTTCTCGCTGGGCGGCAACTTCGCCCTGCGCGTGGCGAACGCCGCACCGGCGGCGGGCCTGCGCTTCACCCATGTGGCGGCGGTTTGCCCGGTGGTGCATGGCGAATCCGGCCTGCAGGCGCTGGAGACGGGCTTCCCGCTCTACCACTGGTACTTCATGAAGAAGTGGCGGCGCTCGCTGGAGGCCAAGCGCCGGCACTTCCCGGACCGCCACCGCTTCGTGACCGCCGACCTCGACCGCGACATGCGCGGGCTGACGCGCTTCCTCGTGGAGCAGTACACCGAGTTCCCCAGCCTGGAGGCCTACCTCGACGGTTACGCCATCGCCGGTGACCGGCTGGCCGGCCTGCAGGTGCCCGCTTCGATCCTGATGGCGGCCGACGACCCGGTGATCCCGGTGGCGGACTTCCACGACCTGCGGTTGCCCCCGACCGCCCGGCTCGAGATCGCCGAGCACGGCGGCCATTGCGGCTTCATCCTCAACGCCCGGCTGGACGGCTTCGCCGAGCGCTGGATCCGCAGTCGCTTCCACGCCGCGCTTGGCACGGCCCCCCCGGCCAGAGCCGGTACACTCGCCGGCCACTGACCGCCGGGCGTGACGCCGGCCGCCCTTCTCCGAGGAATCCCATGCAGCAAGACGTCCTGACCGCGCTTCGCGCCGGCGACACCGCCGCCGCGCTCGCGACCGCCACTCGCTGGAGCACTGCCGAACCGCAGAACGCCGATGCCCTGTTCTGGTTGGCCCAGGCGCGCGGTGCCGCCGGCGACGTGGTTGGCGCGGGCGAAGCGCTCGATGGCGCCTTGGCCGTCGCGCCGGAGCGTGCGGACCTGCTGACTCTGCGCGGTTACCTCGACCTGCAGGGGCGCGACCTGGCCAAGGCCGAGGCCCGCCTGAGCGGTGCCCTCGCGCAGGACCCGAACCAGTTTCCGGCCTATGTGGCCTTGGCCCATCTCGCGCTCGCCCGCGGCGACCGTGCCGAAGCCGAGCGCCGCGTGGCCTTTGCCAAGCGCATCGATGCCGATCACCCGCGCGTGCTGCTCCTCGATGCGATGCTGGCGGCCGGCCGGCCGGACCAGGCCGAGCGCGTGCTGCCGCTGCTGACGGCCGCCGCCGAGCGTGCGCCCAACGACCCGCTCGTGCTCTCGGCCCTGGGCATGGCTTTCCTCGAGCGCCAGCATTTCGCCTTCGCCGAGCAGACCCTGCGCAAGGCTCTCGCCCTGACCCAGGCCTCGCCGGCACTGCATGCGCCGCTGATCGCCGCGCTCGACGCGCAGGGCAAGGGCGAGGACGCGCTCGCCGTCGCCGAGGCTTGGGTGAACCAGGCGGGATCGCCGGCGGCGCACTGGCACCGGGCCCAGCTTCGCCTGCGTGCCGGCCAGGTCGACGGTGCGCGCGCGGATCTCGACGCCGTCCTCGCCGTGGTGCCGCAGCATGCGCAGGCCTTCGAGCTGGCGATGTCGCTGCTCGGTCAGGTGGAGGGGCCGCCGGCGCTGATGGCGGCTCTCGAAGCCCGCGTCGCGGCGGAGCCCGGCTTCGCGCTGGCTTGGCGCCTGCTGCTGAACATGCAGCCCATCGACGCCGCGCCCGCCTTGGCCCAGCGCTGGCTCGAGGCCACGCCCGACCATCCGGCCGCGCTCGACGTCGCCGCGCTCCTCGCCGAGCGCGACGGCCGGGAAGGTGACGCCCTCGCCTACGCCGAGCGTGCGTTGGCCGCGGAGCCCCGCCTCCATGAATCGGCCCTGCTGCGCGCGCGCGCCACGGCTCTGCTGACGCCCGAGGCGGCGGTGACGCGAATGGAGGTCCTGCTGGCCGCCGCGGTCACGCCGGAACAGGCCCGGTCGCTGTCGGGTTGGCAGGCGCACGCGCTGCATCGGGCCGGCCGCGTGGAGGACGCCCTGCGCGCCTGGGGCCGGATGTGGATGGGCGGGCCGGCCTTCGGCATGCCGTTGCCCAACCCCGAGCCTGCAACGGCCGCCACGCCGGCCGAGGACGGCGGCGCCGGCCACCTGCTTTGGGGCCTGCCGGGCAGCCGCGTGGAGCGCATCCATGCCGCGCTGGCTCCAGCCACGCCGAACCGCCTGGCGTTGGATCGGTTCCGCCAGCCCATGCGCGATGACGGGTTCAACGCCCTGCGCGCGCCGCCGGGCCACCCGCTGGCCGGTACCGCGGCCCGCTGGCGGCAGCCGCTCGAGGCCACGGGCGTCGAGCCGGCCACCCTGATCGATGCCCTGCCGTTCTGGGACGGCTGGACGCAGGCCACGCTTCACGGCGCCACCCTGGTCGCCGTCCTGCGCGACCCGCGCGACCTGCTGCTGAACTGGATGGCCTGGGGCAGCGCCGCCGGTTTCACCTTCCCGTCCCCGGCGCTGGCCGCCGCCTGGCTGCACCGCCAGCTCGACCAGCTGCTCGCGGCCGAGGCGGCGAATCCGCAGCGGGTCATCCGCATCGACGCCGACCTGCTCGACACCGATCGCGCCGCGCTTTCCGCGCAGCTCACCGCCGCGTTCGACCTCGAAGCCGCGCCCGATATGGAAGCCGCCGTCGCGCTGTCGCGCTCGGCCAACGGCGGCCCGACGGATTTCGTCGCCGGCACGTGGCGCCAGTACGCCGAGCCGATGAAGGCCCTGTTCGTGCCCCTTGGCGAGATGGCCGTTCGTCTGGGCTATCCGGCGGAGTGAGCCCTGGTCCGGTGCGGCGCCTCCGCGCGCCGCGCCGGCTCACTGCCCCGGCAGGAACAGCAGCAGCGCCAGCCCGAGAGCGATGCGGTAGACCGCGAACACGGTGAACCGCCGCGACTTCACGTAGGCCAGCAGCCAGCGCACCACGACGAAACCGGTCAGCGCCGCCGCCGCGAAGGCCACCGCCAGTGCCGCCCAGTCCTCGCGCGGCGCGGCCGGGTTGCG
This sequence comes from Lysobacteraceae bacterium, assembly GCA_027483745.1. The sequence goes on along the minus strand of JAIXTZ010000189.1, from coordinate 2,435 downwards.
CGCGTACTCCAGCAGCGCGTACGCGCTGGCCGCGAACATCGTCGGGATGCCGAGCAGGAAGGCGAACTCCGCCGCCGCCGGGCGTGAGGCCAGACCGGCCAGCATCGCCGCGAAGATCGCCGCCGCCGAGCGTGAGGTGCCCGGGAAGACGCCGGCCAGCACCTGCGCCAGGCCCACCCAGATCGCCACGTTCCAGCTCACCGCCGGCAGCGAGGCCGCGAGCGGGCCACCCGCCGATGCGGCGCTGGGCGCGGTCGCGTGGCCAGCGCCCTCCGCCATGACCGCTTGCCGCGCGGCGCGGGCTTCCACCACGCGCTCGATCGCGATCATCGCGATGCCGCCGAGGATCAGCGCGGTGGCCACCGGCCACACGGTCTCCGGCAATTCCCAGCCCAGCTTGCGCACCGGCAGGCCGACCGCGGCCGTCACCGCGAAGGCGACGCCCAGCTTCAACACGTAGTCCTGCGCGGCGCGCTCGCGCCAACCCGTGGCCAGCGCGAGCAGGCGCGCGCGAAACACGAGAAGCACCGCGAGGATCGCCCCGCTCTGGATGACGATATTGAAGAGGTCGGACTCCGGCCCGAGCCAGTGCTGTGCGATTAGCAGGTGGCCGGTGGACGACACCGGCAGGAACTCGGTGAGGCCTTCGAGGACCCCGAGCAGCAGGGCGATGAGCAGGTCGTTCAAGCGGAGTGCGACGGCAGGAGACGCGGCAGTGTACGCAGCCGCCGCGACCGCGCACGGGGCGCGTGTCCGGGCTGCTGCTGGTGCCGCGGGCGGAACTAAAAGAGCGTCACTAGTGCATTAGGGTTGTTTTAAAGGTGCAATTTCTTCGCGCATCGAACATCAAGTGATTGATTCGAATGGACTTGAAGCATCCGTGGCGCTTGGCATGACCCTTGCTATCGATCGGGCATCCACCACCCATCGGAGCGGCCATGAGCCTCGAGAACGTCCAGAAGCTGATCAAGGACCACGCGATTGAATTCGTCGACCTGCGTTTCGTCGACATGCGTGGCGTCCAGCACCACGTCACCTTCCCGGTGAACATCGTCGACGCCTCGCTGTTCGAGGACGGCAAGATGTTCGACGGCAGCTCGATCTCGGGTTGGAAGGGCATCAACGAGAGCGACATGATCCTGCTCCCGGACGCCACTTCGGCCTTCGTCGACCCGTTCTTCGCCGACCCGACCATCGTCCTGCTCTGCGACGTGCTCGACCCGTCGACCATGCAGGGCTACTCGCGCTGCCCGCGTGGCGTCGCCAAGCGCGCCGAAGCCTTCCTGAAGTCGAGCGGCATCGCCGACCAGGCCTTCTTCGGCCCGGAGCCCGAGTTCTTCATCTTCGACGGCGTCCGCTTCAGCAACGACATGGGCAAGGTCGGCTACGAGATCTTCTCGGACGAGGCCGCCTGGGCCACCAACCAGAAGCAGGACGGCAACAACCACGGCTACCGCCCGACCGTGAAGGGTGGCTACTTCCCCGTGCCGCCGACCGACTCGCTGCATGACCTGCGCGCCGAGATGTGCAAGGTGCTCGCCGCCGTCGGCCAGGAAGTCGAAGTGCACCACCACGAAGTGGCGAACGCCGGCCAGTGCGAGATCGGCGTCAAGTTCAACTCGCTGGTGAAGAAGGCCGACGAGCTGACGACGATGAAGTACATCGTCAAGAACGTCGCCCACCGCAACGGCAAGACCGCCACCTTCATGCCGAAGCCGATCGTCGGCGACAACGGCTCGGGCATGCACGTGCACCAGTCGCTGTCGAAGGGCGGCACCAACCTGTTCTCCGGCGACGGCTACGGCGGCCTCTCGCAGATCGCGCTGTGGTACATCGGCGGCATCTTCAAGCACGCCAAGGCCATCAACGCCTTCACCAACTCGACCACCAACAGCTACAAGCGCCTGGTGCCGGGCTTCGAAGCCCCGGTGATGCTGGCCTACTCGGCCCGCAACCGCTCGGCCAGCTGCCGCATCCCGTACGTGTCGAACCCGAAGGCGCGCCGCATCGAGATCCGCTTCCCCGACCCGATGCAGAGCGGCTACCTCACCTTCGCCGCGCTGATGATGGCCGGCCTCGACGGCATCAAGAACCAGATCGATCCGGGTGCGGCTTCCGACAAGGACCTGTACGACCTGCCGCCGGAAGAAGAGAAGAACATCCCGAAGGTTTGCCACTCGCTGGACATGGCGCTGGAAGCGCTGGACAAGGACCGCGAGTTCCTCAAGGCCGGCGGCGTGTTCTCCGACGACTTCATCGACGGCTACATCGACTTGAAGATGCAGGAAGTGACCAAGTTCCGCGCGGCCACGCACCCGCTCGAGTACGCGCTGTACTACGCGATCTGACGATCGCGCGGTGCCGGCGGGGGAGCGCCGGTGCTTTCGACAACGGATGTCGACGGAGGCGGCCCGCGAAAGCGGGCCGTTTTCGTT
>JAIXTZ010000148.1 GCA_027483745.1 Lysobacteraceae bacterium | reverse complement strand
CGCACGGCCTCGTGCACCATCACGCCCAGCTCCCGGCGGAACTGGGCGGAGAGACGATCGGTGCGCGAGAAGGAACGCTTCGGCATCAGAGCGACCGCGCCACTTCGATGCGCTCGAAGCATTCGATCATGTCACCCGGCTTGACGTCGTTGTACGCCTTCACCGCGATGCCGCACTCGGTGCCGGAACGCACTTCCTCGACGTTGTCCTTGAAGCGGCGCAGCGACTCCAGTTCGCCCTGGAAGATGACGGTCTGGTTGCGCAGCACGCGGATCGGCTTCGACTTCTTGACCGTACCTTCGACGACCAGCGAACCGGCGACGGCGCCGAACTTCGAGCTGCGGAACACGTCGCGAACTTCGGCCACGCCGATGATCTCTTCGCGGATCTCCTTGCCGAGCAGACCCGACGCGACCTGCTTCACCTGGTCGATGACGTCGTAGATGATCGAGAAGTAGCGCAGGTCGAGGCCATTGCCTTCGATGACCTTGCGCGCAGCCGCATCGGCACGGACGTTGAAGCCGATGACGACGGCCTTGGCCGCGGCGGCCATGACGGCCTCCGACTCGGTGATGCCACCGACGCCCGACTGGATCACGTTGATCTTGATCAGGTCGTTGGACAGCGCGACCAGCGAGTCGCGCAGTGCTTCCACCGAACCCTGAACGTCGGCCTTGATCAGCAGGTTGAGCTGCTGCTGGCCTTCGCCCTTGCCCATCTGGGCCATGATGTCTTCCATGCGGCCGGCCTGCTTGACCAGCTTCGCCTCGCGGACCTTGGCCTCGCGCTGCTGGGCGACGTCCTTGGCGAGGCGCTCGTCGGCCACGACCACGAAGTCGTCGCCCGAGTTCGGCACGCCGGAGAGGCCGAGCAGCACCACCGGGATCGACGGACCGGCCGAATCGACCTGCTTGCCGGCTTCGTCGAACAGCGCGCGAACGCGGCCGTACTGCGTGCCGCAGACCAAGTAGTCGCCCTTCGAGAGCGTGCCCTGCTGCACCAGCACCGTGGCAACCGGGCCGCGGCCCTTGTCGAGCGAGGACTCGATGACGGTACCCGCCGCCTTGCCGTCGACCGGCGCGGAGAGCTCCATGACCTCGGCCTGGACCAGGATCGCATCGAGCAGCGCGTCCACGCCCATGCCGGTCTTCGCCGAAACGCCGATGAACGGCGTGTCGCCGCCCCACTCTTCCGGCGTCACTTCGTGCTGGGCGAGGCCGTTGCGCAGGTTGTCGATGTTGATGTTCGGCTTGTCCATCTTGTTCATCGCGACCACCAGCGGCACCTTGGCGGCGCGCGCGTGCTTGATCGCTTCGATGGTCTGCGGCATGACGCCGTCGTCCGCCGCGACCACCAGCACCACCAGGTCGGTGAGCTTGGCGCCGCGCGCACGCATGGCGGTGAACGCCGAGTGGCCCGGGGTGTCAAGGAAGGTGACGACACCCTTGCCAGTCTCGACGTGGTACGCGCCGATATGCTGGGTGATGCCGCCGGCTTCCCCGGACGCCACCTTGGTGCGGCGGATGTAGTCGAGCAGCGAGGTCTTGCCGTGGTCGACATGACCCATGATGGTGACGACCGGCGGGCGCGGCGAGCGCTCGCCCTGCTCAGCCTCGACATGCGCGGCCAGTGCCAGCTCGGCGTCGTCCTCGGTGGCGCGAACGGCCTTGTGGCCGAGCTCCTCGACGACAAGAACCGCGGTGTCGTGGTCGATGGTCTGGTTGATGGTCGCCATCACGCCCATCTTGAACAGCGCCTTCACCACTTCGCCGCCCTTCATCGCCAGCTTGTTGGCGAGATCGCCGACGCTGATGGCCTCGCCCACGGCCACTTCGCGCATCACGGGCGCGGTCGGGCGCGAGAACGCATGCGGACCTGAATTGTTGTTGCTGTTGTTGTTGCGCGACGGCTCCGGACGACCGCGGCCACCGCCTGGCTTCCGCTTGTTGTTGCCCGTGTTGCGGCGCGCGTGCGCGCCTTCGCTCAGGTGCAGCTGCCCACCGACAAAGCGACCGCTGCGGTCATCCTCGGGAGCGCCCTCGACCTTGCCACCGGGCTTGCCCCGACGATTGGCGGCTTCGCGGGCTCGCGCCGCCAACTCGGCATCGGCGCGGCTCGGCATCTGGATGACCGGGCGCGTCGTCGGACGCGGATCCACCGGCGTCTCGACCGCGGTGGCCGGCGCCGGCTCCGCGGCGCGCTCGACGACGTGCGGCTCGGCCGCCGGCTCGACGTCGGAAACAGGCGTCGCCTGCTTGGTGCGGGCGGCCTTCTCGGCGGCTTCCTGCTCGCGGCGGCGGCGATCGGCCTCTTCCAGCGCCTTGCGCTCGGCCTCGGAACGGGCCTGCGACTCGGCCAGCTTGCGAGCGGCTTCCTCGCGCTCGGCGTCCGGGCCGCTCGGAGCGACATCGGCGCGCTTCACGTAGGTGCGCTTCTGGCGGACTTCGACGGCGACGGTGGCCTTGGTCTTGCCGCCACCGACCGTCAGCTCCTCGACCTTGCGGCGCTGGAGCGTGATGCGGCTGGGGCCGGCTTCCTCGGCGGGTTTTTCATCCTTGCCATG
>JAIXTZ010000306.1 GCA_027483745.1 Lysobacteraceae bacterium | reverse complement strand
CTGAAGCTCGCCTCGGGCTTCTGCCCGGTCGAAGCCCTGCGCACCGCCGGCGTCAACGTGGCCATCGGCACCGACGGCTGCGCCAGCAACAACGACCTCGACATGTTCGAGGAAACCCGCCACGCCGCGCTGCTGGCCAAGGCCGTGGCCGGCGATGCCCGGGCACTGGACGCGGCCTCCGCCCTCGAGGCCGCCACGCTGGCCGGTGCCAAGGCCCTCGGCCGCGAGGACGAGATCGGCTCGATCGAACCCGGCAAGCAGGCCGACTTGGCCCTGGTGGACCTCAGCGAACTCGAGCTTCAGCCCTGCTACCACGTGATCTCGCACCTGATCTACGTCGCCACACGCCACCAGGTCAGCGATGTATGGATCGCAGGCCGGCCCAAACTCCGTGATCGCCGGCTCGTCGACATCGACGCGGAGGCGCTGAAGGCGAAGGCCAAGCAGTGGTCGCGCCGCATCGCCGACATCCCGCGCCCCGGAGCCCAGCCATGAGCGGCTCGTCGGCAACCGCGAACGTCAATCCCGCGGAAGTGGCGAAGTTCTCCGCGCTGGCCAACCGCTGGTGGGACCCGGACGGCCCGCAGGCGCCCTTGCACGTGCTGAATCCAGCGCGTCTCGGCTATGTGTCGGCACGCCAGCCGCTGCGCGGCGCACGCGTGCTCGACGTCGGCTGTGGCGGCGGCCTGCTCAGCGAGGCCATGGCCCGCGAGGGCGCCCGCGTCCTCGGGCTCGACCTCTCGCCCGCGCTGATCGACATTGCCAAGCTGCACCGCTTGGAGTCGACGCAGGGCGGGGCGATCCTCGATCTCGACTATCGCGTGCAGGCGGTCGAATCGCTCGCCGATGCGGAACCGGGGACCTTCGACGCGATCACCTGCATGGAGATGCTCGAGCACGTGCCGGAACCCGGCAGCATCCTCGAGGCCTGTGCGCGCCTGCTCAAGCCCGGTGGGCGCCTGTTCGTCTCGACGATCAACCGCACGCCGGCGGCCTTCGCGCTCGCCATCGTCGGTGCGGAGTACGTCACCGGCTTGCTGGCGAAGGGCACCCACGACTACCGCAGCTTCATCAAGCCTTCGGAACTGACGCGCGTGCTGAGGGCCGTGGGGCTTGAGGTCGAGGACGCGAGCGGCCTGCACTACGACCCGCTTCGGAAGACCGCCAAGGTCGCGCCGGGAACGCGAGTGAACTACCTCCTGTCCGCACGGAAGCCCGGATGACGTTCCGCGCCGTGCTGTTCGACCTCGATGGCACCCTCGCCGACACCGCGCCCGACCTCATCGCCGCGGTGAACCGCATCCTCGCCGAGGAATCGCGGCCACCGCTGCCGGACTCGGCGCTGCGACCATTGGTCTCGAAGGGTGGCCGTGCCCTGCTGGCGCGCGCCTTCGCCGACCGGAGCGAAGACGCGCGCGAGCCCTTGCTCCCGCGATTCCTCGCCGCATACGCCGACGCCCTCGCGGTCCACACGCGGCCGTTCGAAGGCATCGAGGCCCTGCTGGAGGCGATCGAGGCGCGAGGCTGGCCCTGGGGCATCGTCACCAACAAGCCGAAAGGCCTGGCGATCGCCGTGGTCGAGGGGTTGGGCTGGTCGACGCGTTCGAAGGCCCTCGTGGGCGGCGACACTCTGCTTGTCCGCAAGCCCGCGCCCGAGCCGCTCTGGCTGGCCGCCTCGCAGCTCGGTGTTCCTGCCGAGGCCTGCCTCTACGTCGGCGACGATGCCCGCGACATCGAAGCGGCGAAGGCGGCAGGCATGCCCAGCGTCGCTGCGCTGTGGGGCTATCGCGAAGCGCACGAGGACCCGCGCACTTGGGGCGCGACCGTCGATTGTCGCGATGCCGAGGCGCTGCGCCTCTGGCTGGCGGGGCAGGGCACATGAGTCCCGCGTCGCTGGACGAAGGGCTGCGTGCCGCCTTTGCCAAGGCCGAAGCCCGTGAGCCGATCCACCGCGCGGCCGCCGGTTTCGTGCCGGTGGAATCGCGCGTCGTGTTCATGGCGTGGGTGGCCCTGCTCGAGGAGCTGCGGGAGTGTGTTTTCGAGCTTTCGGACCCGCGCGTCACGGCGGTGAAGTCCGGATGGTGGGCCGAGGAACTCGATGGCGTCGCGCGCGGCGCGGCGCGGCATCCACTCACCCGCGCGCTCGTGCGCAGCGGCGGCCCTTGGGATGGTGTCGGCGATGCCCTGATTCCCGTGGCGAGCGACGACGCGCCGGCGGCCGATCTTGAGGGCGCCATCGCGGCCCTTCGTCCGCTGGCCGCGGCACTGGTGGGTGTCGAGGCCCATCTGTTCGGCGCGGCGCCGGGGATCGACGCGCAGGCCCGTTGCCTCGCTGTGCACTGGCTGCGCCTTCGGCTCGAGCGCGGCCTCGAGGCGAGCGACCGCGGCCGCGTGCCGCTCGTGCTGTTCGCCCGCCATGGCCTGCGGCGCGACCAGCTCGCCGGGACGGAAGGCGATGCCCTCCGTCGTGACTGGGCCATGCAATTGCATGACGCCTTGCCCGTCGCAGCGACGGCGGGTTGGGCCTATTCCCGTCTGATCGGTCTACAGGCCGATCGCCGCGCGCTTCGGTGCGCCGCCGAAGGGCGCAGCCTGTCGCGCGGCATCACTACGGGCTTCCTCGACGTGTGGCGTGCTTGGCATTGCGCCCGCAACGCTGCATTGCAGGTCGAGGCTCCGGCGGTCCGCGCGACTTGACGTACGCTGCACTCGCACCCACATAGGGTGCCTGTCTCTTTCGACCGGACCGCCCATGTCCCCGACCCGCGAAAACGTCGTCCGCATCATGCCGGACATCGCCAACGACGCCCGACCCGCGACGGCGGGCCAACTCGCCTGGGTGGGCATGGGCGAGATCGAAGCCCCGGTGCGTATCGCTTCGGGCGGTGCCGAAGCCGTGGCGGTTCCCGCACGCGTCAGGGCCTTCGTCAACCTGCATCGCGCCGACGTCCGCGGCATCCACATGTCGCGCCTCTACCTCCATCTCGACCGGCACCTGGCGGCCGAGCCCCTGAGTGCGCACAGCCTGCGCCGCCTGCTGCGTGATTTCCTCGATTCGCACGCCGACCTCTCGGATCGCGCGATGGTGGAGATCCGTTTCGACCACCTGCTGCGTCGCAAGGCGCTGGTCAGCGACAACACGGGCTGGAAGGCTTACCCGGTCACCGTGACCGCGACGCTCGACCGCACGGGCTTCGACCTCGAGCTCGGCGTCCAAGTGGCCTATTCGAGCACTTGCCCGTGTTCGGCGGCGCTGGCGCGGCAGCTCATCCAGGAACAGTTCCGCAACGACTTTGCCGCTGGCGCTCCGCTCGATGCCGACGCGGTGCTGCGTTGGCTGGGATCGGAGCAGGGCATCGTCGCCACGCCGCACAGCCAGCGCAGCCACGCCGACGTCAAGGTGCGGCTGGCGGCGAACGCCACAGAGCTGCCGATCGTCGATCTGGTCGACCGCATTGAAGGCGCGCTCAAGACGCCTGTGCAGACCGCCGTCAAGCGCGAAGACGAACAAGCCTTCGCTCGCCTCAACGGCCAGAACCTGATGTTCTGCGAAGACGCGGCGCGCCGGATGCAGTCGGCGCTGCAGGAGGACGAGCGCATCGCCGACTTCTGGCTGCGCGCTTCGCATTTCGAGAGCCTCCACGCCCACGATGCCGTCGCCGTCGCGGTGAAGGGGATCGACGGCGGGTACGGGCCCCGCGGCTGAGGTTCGCGCCGGAAACCGTCCCGAGCCGCTTCAGGGCACCGGGTCGAAGCCGCCGGGATGTAGCGGGTGGCAACGACACACCCGCTTCGTGCCCAACCACACCCCCTTGGCGGTGCCGTGCTTCTGCACCGCCTCGTACATGTACATGGAGCACGTGGGGTGGAAGCGGCAGTGCTGGCCCAACCACGGGCTGATGAAGCGCTTGTAGCCGCGCAGGCTGCCGAGGACGAGGCGCTTCAATATCGGACCTTCGCGAGACGGCGGGTTGCCCCGCTGGGGCCGAAAGGCTATAACACGCCGCCGCAATGGCTCAACGACCCAGAGGAACCTCGTGGCTGCCAAGAAACCCGCGAAGAAAGTTGCCAAGGCCCCGGCCAAGAAGAGCAGTGCGGTCGGAAAAGTGGCGAAGGCGGTCGGCAAGGTCGCCAGCGCGGTGAAGAAGGCGGTCTCGACCCCG
>JAIXTZ010000042.1 GCA_027483745.1 Lysobacteraceae bacterium | reverse complement strand
GCGTGGCCACCGCCGGCGGCACGTCCGCGGCCTCGCACCATGCGGCGAAGTCATCGGCAAAGCCGCTGAGGGCATCGCGCTGGCGGGGAAGGCGGAACGTGCTCACGCGGGGACGGAGGGCGCCGTGCGGGGACGGCGCAATGTGACACACCGCGGGCGCGGCGTCAGGCGTTCCGCCAAGCCCGCCACGCCGGGAGGATGTGCTCCGCACTCAGCGGCGCCACCGGCACGGGGAAGGGGGCCTGCGGCGCGACCCACGCCAGCTCGGCGATCTCGGCCGAAGCGAGGGGAATGCCATCGATGCGCACGGCGTAGGCCTCGCCGCGCACGCGACGGCCGGGCTCGTTCACGGCGGCGGCTTCGAATTCGCCAAGGCGCACGGCACTGCCTTCGACCAGCGTGACGCCGAGTTCCTCCTGCAGCTCGCGCGCGAGGGTGGTGAGTGCCGCTTCGCCGGCTTCGCGCTTGCCACCGGGCTGGATGAAGGTGGAGGAGCCCTGCTTGCGCACCAGCAGCACGCGGCCGGCGTCATCACTGATGACGGCGGCGACGGTGCGGATCAGGGGCCGCGCGACGGTGAGCGTTTCCGCCAGCCGCACGTGGAGGCCGCCGACACGACGCACCGGGCGGTCGAGGCAGGCGTCGATCACCGCGTCGTCGGTGTGCAGGGTGAGCGTGCGCTTGGCGCGCGAGGCGGCGGTGTAGAGCAGCTCGCGCGAGAGCACGCGGTGCTGCGGGTCCGGCGGCAGCAGTACGGCCACCTCGGCGTACTCCGAGCCCTGGCTCTTGTGCACGGTGAGCGCGAAGCCGAGATCGAAGGCGGGCAGGGCGCCGATCGGCAGGGCGCGCGCCGGCGCGATGCCGCCTTCGTCGATGCGTTCGAACCAGACGCGCAGTCGCCCATCGGCGTCGGCAAGGCAGAGGCCGACGTCGCCATTGAAGAGGCCGGTGTCCGTGTCGTTGCGGGTGATGAGCACGCGGCGGCCGGCATACCACTCGCCTTGCGCGTTCGCGCCCGCGTGGCGACGCAGTGCGGCATCGAGGCGCTGGTTGGCTTCGACGCTGCCGAAGGCACCGTCGCGCACGGCGCACAGCCACTGCCGCGCTTTCAGGCCGCGCAGGGCCGCTGCGGCGAGCGTGGCCGCCTGCGCGGGATCGGCCGGCAGCAGCGGCATGGCGCCATCGGCAAGCAGGGCCTCGGCCCAGTCGCGCAGGGCGCCCTGCACCGCCGCGGGCGTGGTGGTGTCGAGCACGCGCACCGCGCCCTCGCTGCGATCGATGGCTTCGCCGAGCGCGCCGCCGTCGCCTTCGCGCAGCGCTGCGTTGACCGCCGCGAGCGCCGCTTCGGCACGGAAGCTGTGGCGCAGCCGCACGAGCGGCGAGGCGTCGCGCGCCTCGAAGGCTTGCACGAGGTCCTGCAGCGCCGAGCCCGGACCCACGGGGCTGAGCTGGTCGGCATCGCCCACCAGCCACAGCGCCGCGTGCGGCGGCAGGGCATCGAGCAGGGCGTGCAGGGTTTCGAGATCGAGCATCGAGGCTTCGTCGACGACCACGAGATCGGCCTCGATCGGCCGCCCGCGATGGCGGCCGAAGGCCTGCGCGTGCGGCTGGTAGTCGAGCAGGCGATGCACGGTGAGCGCCACCGGCGCCACCGGCAGGCCCTCGCCCTCGCGCAAGGATTCCGCCAGACGCTGCGCCGCCTTGCCGGTGGGCGCGGCCACGCGCACGGCGAGCGGCGTGTCCTGCAACCGCTGCCGCGCCATCAGCATTCGCCGCACGGTGGTGGTCTTGCCGGTGCCGGGCCCGCCGGTGAGCACGAACAGCCGCGTGCCGAGGCAGCGCCGCACCGCCTCGCGCTGCGGCATGGTCTCGGGCGTCGCCGGGCCGCCGAACAGCGCGTCCAACGCGGCCTCGTCGATCGCGGTGGCGAGCGCGGGCAGCGTCGCCTGCACGGCGTCGGCGACGGCCGCAGCGATGGTGGTTTCCGCCTGCCAATAGCGGCGCAGGTAGACGCGGGCGTTGCCGTCGCGAACGAAGGGTGTGTCGGCCTCGGGCGGGCCCAACCACGCACCGCCCAAGGCGTCGAGGGCGTCGTGATCCAGCGTCGGTGCGCCCAGGCGCAGCGCATCCTCGACGGCGAGCGCGCTGTGGCCTTCGCCGGTCGCCGCACTCAATGCGCCGCCGAGGCGCGCGAGGTCTTCCGTGCCACCGTGGCTCAGCACCCAGCGGTGCAGCAGGCGGTCGATCGGCCGCCAGTGCTCGGGCAGGCCGGTGGCGGAGCGGGCCATCAGCGGATGCGGCTGCGTCGTCATGCCGACGCTCCGGCGAAGAGGCGGTCGGCGCCGAGCACCAGCGCCTCCGGGAACCGTTGCGACCACAGGCCGAGCCCGGGTGCGAGGCCCGCGGCGCGTACGAACAGGTAGATCGCCGGCCCGATGTGGGTGGCGTAGGCGTAGCGGTCGCGAAGGCGCTGGCGCAGGTGGCGGTGCACGGCGAGCGTGTAGAGGAAGGCCTGGAAGCGGTAGTGGTGCGCGTCCATCGCGGCCACGAGGGCGCTCGACGTGTAGTCGGCGAGCGTGGGCAACGCGTTGGTCTTGTAGTCGAGCACGTGGAAGCGGCCGTCGTGTTCGAACACGAGGTCGATGGCGCCGACCATCGCGCCGCGCAGCCGATCGATCGGGCCTTCGGGAATCAGCGCCGGTTCGCCGTGCGCGGCGGCGAGGCGACGCAGGTCCGCCATCGAGGCCTGGTCGATGTGGAACTGGAAGGCGAGCTCGAGGGCCTGCTGCCCGGGCGCGAGCCCGCCGAGCGTGCAGGGCACGGCACTGTCGGTGGGCAGCAGTACCGCGAGGCAGCGGTCGAGCATGGCGGCGACGCGCGGCACCGCCGTGCTGAGCGGGCTGCCGTCGGAGGTGCGCACCGCGTGCTGCTCCAAGGCGCGCTGCACGCCGGCGAGGTCGGCGGCGAAGGCCTGGCTGGGCTCTCGCGCTTCGAACAGGTCGTGCACGGCTTGGCCGAAGCCGGTACCGCGCACGGTCGCGAGGGCCTGCCAGGTCGCGAGGGCATCCTCGTCGAAGGCGGGTGCCGGCGCGGGCGTGGTGTCGTGCGTCGCGTCGGTCTCAGGCACGGCGCTGCGCTCGTCGTCCGCGGCGCTCGCTTCGACGTGGCGCCGTTCACCGTGCCCGCTCAGGTTGGAGAAGCTGTAGCGGCCGGGCAGCGCGAAGCCCGCGGGTGCGGCCGGCGTCGATTCGGCCGGCGTGCCGACAGCTTCGCCGGCGACGTAAGGCGAGTCGGGCGGCAGCGGCCAATGCGGACGCCACGCGATGCCGGGGCCCTCGCGCTCGCTGTCGGGCCAACGCGACAGCAGCGCGTCGAGCGCGGAGCGGTCGGGGTCGGCTTTGGCGCCCTTGCCGCCGCGCTTCGCCGGACGCTCCGGCGGCAGCGTGAACACGTGGCAGGCGTGCTCGGCGCGGGTAAGCGCCACGTACAGCAGGCGGAAGCGTTCGTCCTGCTGCGCCTCTTTCGCGTCGCGGAGCGCCGAGGCTTCGAACACCGCAGCGCGGCGGCCGTCGGCGTCCTGCGAGGCGATGGCCGGCCCCTTCGGCGGGCGATGCTCATGCGCCCACAGCGTGGGCAGCAGCACCACCGGGAATTCGAGGCCCTTGCTGGCGTGCAGGGTCATCAGGCGCACGCGCTTCGCGTCGGATTCGAGGCGCAGGCTGCGTTCGCCGCCGGCGACGTCTTCTTCGTCTTCGCGCTGCGCGCGCATCCAATCCAGCAGCGCATCCGGCGAATGGCCGGCTTCCGCTTCCTGCTGCAGCAGTTCGCCCAGATGGCGAAGGTCGGTGAGGGCGCGCTCGCCGTCCTTCTCGTCGCGGTTTGCCAGCACGGGCAAGGCGAGTTCGATCAGCGCCTGCACCACGGCCAGCACCCCGGCGCGCGACCAGCGCTGCCGAAGCGCGATGAAGCGCTCGCGCCAGGCGTCGAGCCCGCCGTTCGCTTCGAGTGCGGGCAGCGCTGGCGGCGTCAGGCCGAACAGCGGCGTAAGCAGGGCGGCACGCAGGGCGCCGGCGTCGCCGGGGTGGCGCACCGCGTACAGGGCCAGCAGCAGATCACGCGCCCACTCGGAATCGAACACCGTCTGCCGGCCTTGGCCCGCGCAGGGCACGCCGTGGCGCTGCAGCGCGCGGCGCAGGGCCGAGACCTCGGCGTTCGACACCAGCAGCACGGCGAGGTCGCCCGGCTGCAGCGGACGGTCGCCCAGGCGATGGCGGCCGGAGGCGAGCAGATCGACCACGAGGGCGGCGCAGGCGTCGATCGCCTTCGGGCGCATCACGCTGTTGGGCAGGGCGAGATCAAGACGGTGGAACACCAGCGGCGCCGCGATCGGCTGGCCGTTCTCAAGCAGCGGCCTCGCGTCGGCGCGGCCGGCGGCGCGCACCGGCGCGTAGGTGATCGGCGTCGCGCCGGTGCCGAGGTGCGCGCGTGCGCCGTCGAACAGCGTGTTGCAGGCGGTGACGTAGGTCGTGGACGAACGCTGGTTGGTGTCGAGCGTCAGCGTGGCATCGGCATCACGACAGGCCGCGAGATAGGCCGCGATGTCGCCGCCGCGGAAGCTGTAGATGGCCTGCTTCGGGTCGCCCACCATCGCCAGCAGGCCGCGCTTCGCGCCAGTGCTATCGCGGTAGAGGCGGTCGAGCAGGGCGTACTGCGCGCCGTCGGTGTCCTGGAATTCGTCCACCAGCGCGATGGGCCAGCGGGCGAACACCGCGTCGGGCAGCGGCGAATCGTCCTCGCGCATCGCGCCGCTGACCTGCTCGATCAGGCGGTCGAAGCCCATCTCGCCGATCTCAAGGCTGCGGGCCTTCTGCATCGCGCGCAGCTCCGGCCACCACCACGCCCAGAACGCGCGCTCGGGGCTGGTGGCCTGCTCGATCGCGGTGACAAGGGATGCCATGCCGCATTGAAACTGGGCGTCGCGCAGCAAGCTCTCCGCCGCAGGGAGCACCCAGGCACCGAAGTCTTCCTTGGCGAGGAGGGCCGACGCATTGGCAGGCGGTTCGCCGCCGGCATCCAGGAAAGCGCACAGCGCGATCGCGGCTTTGTGCTGCGCCGATCGTGCGTCCTTGAAGTGGCCTGCCTTGACCGTCAGCGCGCGCAGCGTGGTTTCGATGGCGGGAGAGATCAGTGCTCTCAGGGCCTCGTGCGTCGGCGCTGGCGTCACCACCACGCCGGGCTGCAGCAGCGCGGCAATGGCTTTCGTCAGCCCGTCGAGGGTGCTGCAGCCCTTCGGCAGCGTTCGCGCCGGCTGCGGCGGCTCGCCCGCACCGATGCGGCGCAGCAGGTCGCGGGCCATCGCCTCGAGGACGCCTCGCCCATCGCCGAGCGCCAGTGGCTGGAAGCCCTGCCGGCTCTCCAGCGGATGCGCCGAGAGGATGCGGTGGCAGAGGCCGTGCAAGGTGCCGATCGGCGCGCGGTCGAGCTGCGCGAGCGCCGCCAGCAGGTGCGTGCGGTCGGCCTCGCGCTGGCCCGGCGCG
>JAIXTZ010000128.1 GCA_027483745.1 Lysobacteraceae bacterium | reverse complement strand
TTCGGGCAAGGGCACGCAGGCCACCCGCCTGCGCGAGCACTTCAACATCGCCCACATCTCGACCGGTGATCTGCTGCGCGCCGCCGTCAAGGAAGGCACCCCGCTCGGCCTCCAGGCCAAGGCCGTGATGGACGCCGGCCAGCTGGTCTCCGACGACATCGTGCTGGGCATGCTCGAGGAGCGCCTCGCCAAGCCGGACACCGCCAAGGGCTTCATCCTCGACGGCTACCCGCGCAACCTCGCCCAGGCCGACGCGCTTGACGCGCTGCTCGGCCGCATCGGCCAGCCGCTGGATGCCGTCGTGAAGTTCGAGGTGCCGAACGAGGTGATCGTCGGCCGCTGCGAGATCCGCTACGCCGCCGAAGGCCGCGCCGACGACCACCCGGAAACGGTGCGCAAGCGCCTCGACGTCTACGCCCAGCAGACCGCGCCGGTCGCCGGCTTCTACCAGTCGCGCGGTCGCCTCGCCGTGGTCGATGGCGTGGGCCCGGTCGACGACGTGTTCCAGCGCATCGTCGCCGCGCTGCCGCAGCGCTGATCCCGCGTCTCCTCGACGCAGCGCCGTGGGTGATCCGCGGATCCGTGACGATCTGCCGCTGCTGGTTTGGTTCGGCGCCCGCCTCCTTGTCCTGCGGTCTGGCCCCGAAGACTTGCCGTATTCACCGGCGCTGACGTGGATCGCCATCGCATTGATGGCTTTGACCTATCCGGCTTGGATGATGGTCCTCTCGGAAACGCCACCGGGATCGGTGCCGCCGACGGGTGGGCTGCTCCTCGCTTGGGCGATCGGGCCGGTCGCCTGCCTGCTTGGCGCGTGTGCGCTCGTGCTTCGCGCCTTCGACCGGAGCTCGCGCTTCAACCAGTTCGCACTGGCACTGGGCCTCGTGCACGGGCTCACCATGCTGGCGATGTTCGGCAGCGTGCTGGTGCGCGCGAAGCTCATGGGGCCGGACCCCGTCGAAGAGGGGTGGCGGGTCGCCGTGGCGTGGTTGTCCGCGTTGGTCCCTCTCGCGGTGACCCTCTGGTATGGGCTTGCAATGTCCCACGTCTGGGCGCGGACGCTCGATCGCGGTTACGCCGTCGGGCTGTTGATGACACTCATGATGAACGCCGCCATGTGGGTCGTCCCCGTCGTCCTATTGATCGGCTTCGTCGAAGCCTCAAACCTGTTCAACTGATCCCATGAAGCTCCACATCCTCGGCATCTGCGGCACTTTCATGGGCGGCATCGCCGCCCTGGCGCGCGAGCTCGGCCACGACGTCGAAGGCTCGGACCAGAACGTGTATCCGCCGATGAGCACCCAGCTCGAGCAGCTGGGCATCACGCTCGCCTCGGGCTACGCGCCGTCGAACATCAGCGCCGGTGTCGATGAGGTCGTCGTCGGCAATGCGCTGTCGCGCGGCAATCCGGCCGTCGAGCATGTGCTGGACGTCGGGATGCGCTACACCTCGGGCGCGCAGTGGCTGTCGGAGCACGTGCTCAGAGGCCGCGAGACGCTGGCCGTCGCCGGCACGCATGGCAAGACCACCACGACCTCCCTGCTGGCCTGGCTGCTCGAATCCGCCGGCCGCGATCCCGGCTTCCTCGTCGGTGGCGTGCCGGAGAACTTCGGCGTGTCCGCGCGCCTCGGCAGCGGCCGCGAGTTCGTCGTCGAAGCCGACGAATACGACACCGCCTTCTTCGACAAGCGCAGCAAGTTCGTGCACTACCGTCCGACGGTCGCGGTGTTGAACAACCTCGAGTACGACCACGCCGACATCTTCCCGGACCTCGCGGCGATCCAGCGCCAGTTTCACCACCTCGTGCGCATCGTGCCGGGGCGTGGGCGCTTGATCGTCAACGGCGAGGACGCCGCGCTGGCCGAGGTGCTGGCCATGGGCTGCTGGACCCCGGTGGAGCGCTTCGGCATCGTCGATGCCGACGGCCGGCCCGAGGTCGCGACGCCTGGTGGCGCGACGCTGGACTGGACCGCGCACTTGCTGGCCGCCGACGGGTCGCGCTTTGTCGTCGCGCATCGTGGCGTCGAGCTCGGCAGCGTCGACTGGCCGCTGGTCGGCCGCCACAACGTGATGAACGCGCTCGCCGCATTGGCCGCCGCCGCGGCGGTGGGCGGCGATGCGCAGGCCCTGTTGCCCGCGTTCGCCGGCTTTGCCAGTGCCAAGCGCCGCCTCGAAGTGATCGGCACGGCGGGCGGCGTCACCGTCTACGACGACTTCGCCCACCACCCGACGGCCATCCGCACCACGCTCGACGGCCTGCGGGCGAAGGTCGGCGCGGCACGCGTGATCGCCGCGCTGGAGCCGCGTAGCAATTCGATGCGCCTCGGCGCGCATGCCGATGCGCTGGCACCCTCGCTGGATCCGGCCGACGCCACCGTGTTCCTGCATCGCCCGAACCTGCCGTGGGACGCGGCGAAGGTCGTTGGCGCCGTGCGCGGTGCCGCACGCACCGTGCCGGATGTCGAGACCATGATCGCCAGCCTCGCCGCCGACGCACGCGAAGGCGACCACGTGGTGTTCATGTCGAACGGTGGCTTCGAGGATGCGCCGCGGCGGTTCCTTGCCGCCCTGCGAGGGTGAGGACGATGCGATCCATCACCCCTGTCGTGATCGCCCTCGCCCTGTGTGCGGCTGCGGCACCCGCCGATAGCGCCGGGAATGCGGCGAGGCCCGATCGCTACGAGGCCTGCATGGACGCGTCCGGAGGCGTGACCGTCGAGATGCTGGACTGCGCCGAGGTTGAGCTCTCGTGGCTCAACAGTCGACTCAACGGGCACTACGGCGAAGCGATGGCGATGCTGCCTGCGGACCAGCGCGTGGCGCTGCGCGATGTGCAGCGTGCATGGATCCGGTACCGCGACTTGGACTGCGGCTTCTTGAATGATCAGACGCTGGCAGGGACCTCGGGACGACTCCTCCAGAGCGCCTGCTTGATCGACAAGACGCGGATGCGAGTGGGTGTGATGAAGGACATCGAGGCACGGGTGCGGATGCTCTTCAAGGGCGAGGTGGCGGATTAGGTGGGATCAACCTGCCAGCAAACGCCACACGAGCACCGTCGGCGTACCGACATAGTAGATGCCTCGCAGCAGCCATTCGCCGCCTTCGCGCAGCATGGTCTGCCGCACGGGCGCCAGCAGCCATGATGCTAGGAAGGCGATGCCCTCGAGGGCGATGCGCAGCGCCGCCGCGAACAGCATCAGGCCCAAGGACCACGCCGCCCACCAGATCGCGAGGCCGGTGAACCACGCCGCCGGCCCGAAGGTCAGCCATTCGCCGAAGAAACCGCCGAAGGCGATCACCTGGTGCAGGCGGAAGGCGATGAGCGCGGGAAGCAGCGGGAACAGGCCGAACTTCAGCAGCGCGTGATCCCAGCGTGGGCGGTGGGCCCGCGCGCGCTGCTCGGCGAGTGCGGCGAGGCGTCCCGTCGCGAGGGCGCTGCGCGACGCATCGCCGGCCGCCGAAGGCGACGCCAGCGCCATGGGCCAGCGCCGGCCCGAGCCAAGCACGAGGTCGAGTCCCGGCGAAGGCACGGGCAGGCGCCACGCGTGCAGGGCGGCGATCGCGCCGTGCGGGATCTCGATGCGCTCGCGCGGGCGGTCGATGACGACCTGCGCCGATTCGAAGCGAAGCTCACCGCGCCCCCAGCGACGCAGGCGCCAGGCCAGCAGCAGCGGCAGCACGACGAACAGGCCGTAGCCGCGGAGCTGCCCCAGAGATGCCACCTGCCAGCCGACCCGGGTGGCCATGTCGTAGGCCAAGGCCACCAGCCCCGCCAGCGCCACGGCGCGAAGCGCGATCACCGCGAGGCGCATCGGCGGCGGCATGAGCGCGACCGCGAACACGGTGGGGGCTGCCGCCGGTTGCAGCGCGCGTGTGCCGAGGGCCGCCAGCCCGCGCCACAGGGCCAAGGCGAACAGGAAGGCGAGGCCGGCACGCCCCACCCAGTCGCCCCAGCGAACCATCAGCGTCGGCGCGGGATCGCGCGCGAGCAGGTAGCCGGTGAGCACGGCCTGCTGGCCCATGGCCGTGTGCACCAGCACCTCGCCGGTCTCGTCGATGACGGCGCTGAAGCCGTTGGTGGTGACCCGTAGCTGCGGCAGGCCGGTCTCGACGCTGCGGAAGGCCGCCACCGCGAGGTGCAGGCGGGCCCCGAGCGGGGCCTCGGTGAACCACGAATCGTTGGACATCCCGAGGATGGCTTGGGCGCCCAGCCGCGCACCGTCGATGGCGAGCTGCGGGTGCACGTCGTCGAGGCAGATCAGCGGCAGCACGTTCACTTCGCGACCGTCGCCGCTGCGCAGCGGCAGCACGCGCGCGCCATCACCCGCGCGCCAGCCGCCGGTCCACGGCAGAGCGCTGCGCAGCGCCGGCCCGTCGAGCCATTCGGGCACATGCTCCGTCAGCGGGAAAGGGTGGGTCTTGCGGTAGCTGCCGAGCCGGCCGCGACCGGGCTCGAGGACCACCGCGGCGTTGTACTCACCCAGCGTGTCCTGCTCGTAGGTGCCGAACACCAGCGGCACGCCCATCGCATCGACGAAGCCCTGGATCTCGGCGTCAAGGGCGGCGCCGTCCTCGCTGCGCGGCTGCCCGAAGGTGGTGGGATAGACCGTTTCCGACCACAGCAGCACGTCGGCGCCGTGGTCGCGCAGTGCCGAGGCCGAGAGTCCGAAGTGCGTGTCCAGCACCTCGCGCACCACGGCATAGGCGCCCTGCTCGCGGCG
>JAIXTZ010000337.1 GCA_027483745.1 Lysobacteraceae bacterium | reverse complement strand
TCCGCGACGTCGCGCAGGAGGTGCTCGGCCGCACCGCGCTGGAATGGGAGGGCAGGGCGATCGACCTCGGCCCCGCGTTCCGCCGCTGGCGCATGGACGATGCCGTGCGCGAAGCCGACCCCACGATCACCGCCGCTGACTGCCGCGACCGCGAGGCGCTGGCGAAGCACTGCGTGCGCCACGGCGTGCACGTGAAGCCGTCCTACGGTTGGGGCAAGCTGCTGCTGGAACTCTTCGAGAAGCTGGTCGAAGGGAACCTCGTGCAGCCGACCTTCATCACGCATTACCCGGTGGAAGTCAGCCCGCTGGCCCGCGAGAGCGACACCGAGCCGGGCATCACCGACCGCTTCGAGCTCTTCGTCGGCGGCAAGGAGATTGCCAACGGCTTCTCCGAGCTCAACGACCCGGAAGACCAGGCCGCGCGCTTCAAGGCGCAGGTCGAGGCCAAGGACGCCGGCGACGACGAGGCCATGCACTTCGACGCCGATTACATCCGAGCACTTGAAGTGGGACTGGCTCCCACGGGTGGCCTCGGCATCGGTATCGACCGCCTGGTGATGCTGCTGACCGACCGCGCCTCGATTCGCGATGTGCTGTTGTTCCCCTACATGCGCCCGGAAGCCTGAGGGCTGGTCGAAGCCTTAAAAAAGTGTGATATCCGACACAGAAGTGTGGGGGGCTTCACGTTTCTTGACGTCCGTTGACGAAGTCGGTCTGTGACGGAGTTCGCACTGTTAGAGTCGAAGGCCCGCCGATCGACTTGACGTGCATGCTGACGACCGCCCGCGCCCCCGAGCACTCCGTCCTGCCCCCCTTCGCGCTGCGGGGACGGGCCGCAACCCTGGCCGTGTTCATGCTCTTGGCATGGCCGTACGCCACCCTGCACGCCGCGGTTCAAGCCATCGCCGACCGTTTCGTGGTCACCGAAAACGCGGCCGCCGTCAGCCTTCGCGTGCTGGCTAATGACCGCATTCCGGCCGCGGAGCTCGCGAACGGCACGTTGACGGTGATCCGCGCCCCGGCCCTAGGCACCGTCTCCATCAATAGCTCGGGGACGACAAGCACGGCTGCTGACGATCTCCTCGTCTATCAGCCGACGGCAGATCGCAGCGGCGAGGATTCCTTGCGCTACCGCGTATGCGGCGGCGGTGCCTGCGCCGAGGGCGAGGTCGCGGTCGTCGTCCGTCCGATCGCCGAGTCGCTCACGCTGGCCGTCTCGTCCGGCAGCGGATTCCAGGACATCAGTGCTGCGAATCTTCCGGCCATGCCGTCGGCGCGGTTCCTGGCGAGCCCGCTGGTTGAGGGGCAGGTCTCCGAATTCCCGCTGGCCGTCGATCCGACGCCATGGTTGCCCTTCGCGGGTAACGCGGCGCTGTCACTGCGCGTATTGCCCTCCGCGGCATCCGTTCGGGAATGGCGGGTCCTCGTCGACGCGCGCTCGCTTTCGTCCGGCAACGTGGACATTTATCTCGGGATCGACAGCAATCGCGACGGCCGCCCCAGCGCCGATGAACTGCGCTGCGTTTCAGGCATGTCGGCCACGACCGAGCGTTGCGAGATGGCGGTCATCGTCCCCACCTGCGGCAATCTCACGTACTGGATGCTGGCGGTGAATGCCGGTAACTCCGCACACACGGCGCGCCTCGAGACCTTCGAAGTGCCGATGGAGGCGGGGGACGGCAGCCTTGTCGCCACGGGGCCGGGCAGCGTTGCGGCACGCGCCACGTTCCCGCTACGGCTGGGCTGGAACGCCCCCACGCTCGCCGACACGCAAAGCCGCGTCGGCTACCTCACCGTGCAATCCGCCGCCGGGGCCACGGTCGGCAGCCTGCCTGTCCGCATCAACCGCAGCGGGCGCGTGGAGAGCGGCATCGTCCTCGCCAGCGGCGAAGAGCGGATGTTCCGCCTCCCGGCGGGCGCCGCCCAGGATCGCCTGTTCATCGACGTTCCGGCCGGGGCAAGCGGGCTGTCCGTGGTCGCCCGCGCCAACGAAGGCGTCGACCTGTACCTGGCTCGCGTTCCGGCGCCTGTCGCCAGCGTGGCCATCCCGACCATCGGGGCCGCACCGGCACGCAGCGCCGCAAGCGCCGCCTCGAGCGCCACGGCGCCGCTGCAGTCCCTCTCGCTCAGCGGTGCGGCCCTGTCACCGGGGCGTTGGTACATCGTTCCGACGAATCCATCGGCGCGGATCAGCGAGGTCGCCGTACGCGCCACGGTCACGGGCACCGCACCGGTGGTGCGTCCGGGCGGCTACTTCAATACCGGGCGCTCGGGACACGGCCTGTTCCTGTATCCGGCCGGTACCGAATGGGCGGGGCTCTGGTACACCTATCTGCAGGACGGTACGTCGACCTGGTACTACCTGCAGGGGCGCGCGCCGGCGGCGAATGGGCAGTGGCGCGGCACGGTGTACCGCAGCGCGTGGGACGGTTCACGCAACACGCTGGCCGTGGTGGGGGAAGCGGTGACGACGCCCACGGGACCTGATGCCTTCACCTTCAGCTACCGACTCGACGGCCAGACGGGCAGCGAGGCGTTCTCCAGCTTTGGTCGCGGTTGCCCCAGTCTCAATGGCGCGCCCTTGAACGCCAGCGGTCACTGGTTCGATCCGGCCCGTTCCGGCACCGGCTACAGCGTGCAGCTGTTCCCGAACTACGAGTTCTATGCGGCCTTCGTCTATGACGTCGCCGGCGCTCCGCGCTTCCTCACCGCGGAGCGATCGGGTTTCGGCGGTGCGAACGCCAGCATGCCGCTCGAGCAGTTGTCGGGTTTCTGCCCGCTTTGTGCTCGCTCGGCGTCGCCCACGCGTCGCGCGGTGGGCACGCTCTCCCGAGCCTTCGGGAGCGGCAGCCTGTCGATCATGACCCTCGACGCGAGCTACGCCGCGGGCGTGGTCGGCCGTTGGACCGGTACCGACAGCGTGCAGGCGCTCGGCGGCAGCACGTCAGTGCAGGGCTGCACGCTCTGACGCATCTCGGTGCAGCGAACAGAGACGCGGGGAAAGGCCGGGAATCGTCGGGTCAACGGAGCCAGTCGCTCATCGGCGCGGGGCGGCCGAACAGGTAGCCCTGGGCATGGTCGCAGCCGGCTTCGAGCACCGCACCGAGCATCGCCTCGGTCTCCACGCCTTCGGCCACCGCGCGCATGTCGAGACGATGCGCCATGCCAGCGATCGCTTCGAGCAGCGCACGGGTGCGCGGGTTCGCGGCATCGGCCACGAAGCTCTGGTCGATCTTGAGAATCGCCGCCGGCAGGTGGCGCAGATAGCCCAGCGACGAATAGCCCTGGCCGAAGTCGTCGATCGCGAGCCGGATGCCGTGGTCGGCGAGGCGATGGAGCGCATGGGCGTTACGCCCGACGTCGTGCAGTACGGCGGTTTCGGTGACTTCGATCATCAGGCTCTGTGGCGGCAGGCCCCAGATCGCCAAGGCCGCGATGACCTGTTCGCTCAGTGCCGGGTTGTCGAAGGCGCGCGCCGAAAGGTTGATGGCGCAGTACAGCTCGGGATGGCGGCGGTGCAGGGGCAGGAACTCGCGAAGTGCGACCTGCAGGGTCCACCGCGTGAGTTCCTCGGCGAGTCCGGCGTCTTCGGCCATCGGAATGAACACCGAAGGCGCGACCGAGACGCCATCGCCGCGCCGCCAGCGGGCGAGCGCCTCGTAGCCGACGACGCGCTGCTCAGGCAGGGTGACGATGGGCTGGTAGAACAGATGGAGGGCGTTGCGCGAGAGCGCGTCCCGTAGTTGGGTGACGAGTGCATCCTGGATGTAGTCGCGGGCGATGGCGATCGTTTCGCCCTCCCGCAAGGCGTGCACGACCGCGGCGGTGGCGCGCTGCTGCAGCGACGTCGGCGACTCTCCGGGTTCCGTGGCCAAGGCGGCGCCCACGGTGGGGATCAGGTGCAGATGGCGGTCGTTGGCGACGATCGGTGGTGTGAGCTCGCGAAGGATGCGCTGTGCGGCGAGCTCGGCATGACCGAGGCCCAGAAGCCGTGGCAAGAGGATGTGGAAGTCGCCATGCCCGCTGCGGAGCAGGTGGTCGCCCGGCCTCAGTGCGCCGACGATCCGCGCTTCCGCCTCGTCGAGCGCGGCTTCGACCACCGGCAACCCATGGGCCGCGGCCAGAGCAAGCAGGTGCCGGAAGTGGATCTGCAGCAAGGCCAAGCTCGCGTTGGACGAGGCCGACTTGAGCAGCGGCGCGGCGAACGCATCGAGGGCCGACCATCCCGAGGGGGTGTCAGAGGAAGAACTCGGCGAGATCAAGGCCGTAGGCCCCCGGCTGCAGTGCGCGATGGATGGTGAGCCGGACGCCGTCCGATTCCGGCTGCTGCCAGAGGTCGACCTGACGGAAGGCAGGGTTGACCGTCTTGTCCGGACGCGTCAGCACGGTGACCTTGGGCAGCAGCCGGCGGGCGCTGTTTTGCGCGGTGACCACCGCCACCTCGCCACTGCTGAGCTCCACCAGCGAGCCCGTCGGATACACGCCGATGCTCTGGCTGAACTGCTCGACCAGTTCGGCCTGGAACAGCCGGTCCCGCTCCCGGTACAGGGCCTGCAGCACGTGGTGGCGAGCGGACGCGGGCTGGTAGACGCGCGCGCTGCTCATCGCGTCGAAACTGTCGACGATGCCTAGCATCCGCGCTTCCAGCGGGATCTCGAAGCCTCGCCGGCCTGACGGATAGCCGCTGCCATCGTGGCGTTCATGGTGGTGGGCCACGGCGCTGCGGATCAGTGGCGTTGTTCCTGGCGCCCCGTCCAGCTGCGCGAGGCTGGCTTCGACGTGGCGCTTCATCGTCTCGCGCTGCGCTTCGGAGAGCGGGGCGGCGTGATTCACCGTGCCTTCGGGCAGGGCGGCCATCCCGAGGTCCATCAGCATGCCTGCGCTGGCGAGTTCGACGAGCACGCTGCTGGGAAAGCCCAGTTGGCGGCCGAAGGCGGACATGAGGGCCGCGCAGTTGACGGCGTGGCTGTAGGCGTAGGGGTCACGCTCCCGGAGGCTCGCCAGCCAGAAATAGGCGTCCGGGTTGCGAATGACGCTGGCGACGACCGGCTCCACCGCCGAGCTGATTTCCTCGATCGACAGCTTCCGCCCCTCGCGAAGGTCGTCGGTGAGCCGCCTCGACAGCTTCTGCGCTTCGTTGGCGGCGAACTTGATGCGTGGCAGTTCTTCGTCGAGGCTGGCGATCACCCGGTATTGCGTCGGCATCGCGAGGTGTCGCAGGCCACTCCCCGCACTCCCCGCGTCCAAGCTCATCAGGACCGCCTCCGGCGTGCCGTCGACACTGCGGATTCGGTCGATGAACACGTAGTCGGCGTGCTGGCGGACGGCGATGATGTCGTCCACCGTGCGCACCATCACGCCCTGCAGCGGGAACGCCGTGGTGTTCCACGGCCGCCCCTCGAGCCGGCATACGAACATGCCGGGCTGCAGTTCGTTCACGTTGAGGCGGACTTCCTCGACGGCCATCGCCCGGCGTCAGGCCGATGCCTTGGTCGTGGAGTCGCGCAGTTCTCGACGCAAGATCTTTCCGACGTTGGTCTTCGGCAGCTCGGTGCGGAACTCGACGATCTTCGGATGCTTGTAGCCGGTGAGGTTGTCCTTGCAGAAGGCCTTCACCTGTTCCGCGGAGAGGTGCGGGTCCTTGCGGACGATGACGACCTTCACCGCTTCACCCGACTTCTCATCCGGCACGCCGACCGCCGCCACTTCCAGCACGCCCGGCATCGTGGCGATCACGTCCTCGATCTCGTTCGGATACACGTTGAAGCCCGACACGAGGATCATGTCCTTCTTGCGGTCGACGATGTAGAAAAACCCGGCCGGGTCCATCTTCGCCATGTCGCCGGTGTGCAGCCAGCCTTCGGCGTCGATGACTTTCGCGGTCTCTTCGGGACGCTGCCAGTAGCCCTGCATCACCTGCGGGCCCTTGATGCAAAGTTCGCCCACTTCGCCATGCGCCAGCGTGCGGCCCTCGTCGTCCTTCACGCAGGCGTCGGTGGACGAGATCGGCAGGCCGATCGCCCCGTTGAAGTCCTTCAGGTTCAAGGGGTTCATGCAGGCGGCCGGGGAGGTCTCGGTGAGCCCGTAGGCCTCGACCAGCGTGCACCCCGTGGCCTTCTTCCAGCGCTCCGCGACCGCGCGCTGCACGGCCATGCCGCCTCCGAGGGTCAGGTGCAGCGAGGAGAAATCGACGGTGTCGAAGCCCGGTGTATTGAGCAGGCCGTTGAAGAGCGTGTTCACTCCGGTGATCGCGGTGAAGCGCACCGACTTCAGCTCCTTGATGAAGCCGGGCATATCGCGCGGATTGGTGATGAGGTGGTTCAGGCCGCCGAACTTCATGAAGACGAGACCGTTCGCCGTCAATGCGAAGATATGGTAGAGCGGCAGCGCCGTGATGATGATCTCCTGGCCCGGCTTCGCGTTCGTGCCGATCCACGCCGACGCCTGCTGCATGTTCGCGACGAGGTTGCGGTGCGTGAGCATCGCGCCCTTGGCCACGCCGGTCGTGCCGCCGGTGTACTGCAGGAAGGCGATGTCCGTGTTGCGCAAGCTCACGGATGGCGGCGCGTGCTTCGCGCCCTCCGAGAGCGCATGGCGGAAGTTGACCGCGCCGGGGATGTCGTAGTCCGGCACCAGCTTCTTGACGTACTTGACGACGAAGTCGACCACCTTGCCCTTGGGGAAGCCCAGCATCTCGCCGATCGAGGTGACGATGACCTGCTTCACGGACGTGCCGGCCACGACTTCGGCGGCGGTGTGCGCGACGTTCTCCAGCACGACGAGCACGCTGGCGCCGGAATCGTCGAGCTGGTGCTTGAGTTCGCGTGGCGTGTACAGCGGGTTGGTATTGACGACCGTGAGCCCCGCACGCAGAGTCCCGAAAATCGCGATCGGGTACTGCAGCACGTTCGGCATCATCAGGGCGACGCGATCGCCCTTCTTCAGCTTCAATACGTTCAACAGGTAGCTGGCGAACTGCTGGCTGAGGCGGTCGATGTCGCCGTAGGTCAGCACCTTGCCCATGTTCGAGAACGCCGGCCGGTCGCGATACTTGGCGATCGCGTTGTCGAGCACCGAGACAATGGACGGGAACTCGTCCACATCGATTTCCGCGGGGACGCCCTGCGGGTAGCTGGACAACCAAGGACGCTCAATGCTCATCGAAGAAACCCCTATCGCGTGGATCGCACGGTGCTCCGATTCGGCACCGTACGGAATTTCGAGTATTCGCTCGATTGCAGCACAGGGGGCGATATGGGGCAAGCCAAGAGGACGCCGATTTCCCGCCTCCGCGACGCGAAAAGCGCAACGTCTTCTCGCGGTGATGATGCTGCTCGCCCTCGTCCTGTTGGCCGGCTGCGCCGATCCGCCGGACGAGGCGGCCCTGCGGGCGAGGATCGACGGCGTGCAGGCCGCCATCGAATCCCGTGATGCCGACGCCCTGCTGGACGCGGTGGACCCCGGATTCGGTGGGCCGGAAGGCATGGACCGGGAGGGCCTGCGTCGCTACGCGACCCTGATGCTTCTGCGACAGCAGAACGTGGGCATCACGATCGGCCCGGTCGAGGTGGAGCTCCACGGTGAGCGCGCCGCGGCCCGTTTCGACGCCGTCGTGACCGGTGGCAACCGGTTCGTCCCGGAAGGGGTCGAAGCCCGGCGGGTCGAGACGGTGTGGCGACGCGATGGCGATGACTGGGTGCTGGTCAGCGCCGACTGGTCGAGGCCCGCCTTGGCACGCTGACCCGCCGAAACGACGAAGGCCGCCCGGAGGCGGCCTTCGCAGGTCGAGCATTGCCCTCGAGAGCGCAGGCCCGGCCGGTGGATCAGGCCGCCTTGGCGCCCGCGGCGAGCTGGCGCAGCACGTAGTGCAGCAGGCCGCCGTGGCGGAAGTACTCGACTTCCTTCGGCGTCAGCAGCAGCACCTGGGCCTTGAAGCTCACCACCGAGCCATCGGGGCGCTTGGCCGCGATGTCGGCCACCTTGCCGGCGCCGTCCTGCAGGCCGGTGATCGAGACCACCTCGTCGCCCTTCAGGCCGAGCGTCTGCGCGTTCTGGCCGTCGACGAACTGCAGCGGCAGCACGCCCATGCCGACCAGGTTCGAGCGGTGGATGCGCTCGAAGCTCTCGGCGATGACCGCCTTGATGCCCAGCAGGTTGGTGCCCTTGGCCGCCCAGTCGCGCGACGAGCCGGTGCCGTATTCCTTGCCCGCGAACACGACGGTGCCCACGCCCTCGGCCTTGTACTTCATGGCCGCGTCGTAGATCGCCAGCTTCTCGCCCGACGGGAAGTGGATGGTGTTGCCGCCTTCTTCGCCGCCCAGCATCAGGTTCTTGATGCGGATGTTGGCGAAGGTGCCGCGCACCATCACGTCGTCGTTGCCGCGGCGCGAGCCGTAGCTGTTGAAGTCCACCGGGGCGACGCCGCGCGACTGCAGGAACTTGCCCGCCGGCGAGCTGGCCTTGATGTTGCCGGCCGGCGAGATGTGGTCGGTGGTGATCGAGTCGCCGAAGATGCCCATGACGCGCGCGCCATGGATGTCGCTGATCGAGCCGACCTGCATCGTCATGCCATCGAAGTAGGGCGGGTTCTTGATGTAGGTCGAATCGTCCCACTGGTAGGCGTCGCCGTCCGGCGACTCCACCGCGTTCCAGCGGCTGTCGCCGCGGAAGACGTCGGCGTAGTTCTTGGCGAACATCTCCGGGCCGATGGTGGCGGCGATGGTGTCGCCGATTTCCTTGTTCGACGGCCAGATGTCCTTGAGGTAGACCGGCTGGCCGTCCTTGCCCGTGCCCAGCGGCTGGGTCGAGAGGTCGAGGTCGGTCGTGCCGGCGATCGCGTAGGCGACGACCAGCGGCGGCGAGGCGAGGTAGTTCATCTTCACCTCGGCGTGCACGCGGCCTTCGAAGTTGCGGTTGCCCGAGAGCACCGAGGTCACCACGAGGTCACCCTCGGCGATGGCCTTCGAGACGGCTTCCGGCAGCGGGCCGGAGTTGCCGATGCAGGTGGTGCAGCCGTAGCCGACGACGTGGAACCCGAGGGCTTCGAGGTCGCCCATCACGCCGGCCTTCTTCAGGTAGTCGGTGACGACCAGCGAGCCCGGGCCGAGCGAGGTCTTCACCCACGGCGCGACCTTCAGGCCCTTGGCCACGGCATTGCGGGCCAGCAGGCCGGCGCCCAGCATCACCGCCGGGTTCGAGGTGTTGGTGCAGGAGGTGATGGCGGCGATGACCACCGCGCCGTCCTTCAGCTTGGTGACCGCGCCCTTGCCATCAATGAAGTCGGCTTCACCCGAGGCCTTGGCCGGGGTC
>JAIXTZ010000172.1 GCA_027483745.1 Lysobacteraceae bacterium | reverse complement strand
TCGGCCACGCCCTTCACCAGCGCTTCGAAGTACTCCTGGTCGGCCACTTCCATGTCCTGCTCGTGCTGGAACTGGTTGATGACCTGCGGGATCGACGTGCCGGAGACCTGCCAGGCGTAGAGGGCCTGCAGGGCGCGTCGGCGCGCGCGCGAACGCGCGGCGGGATCGATGCCATCGGTGCGGATCGGCTTCATGCG
Organism: Lysobacteraceae bacterium; assembly: GCA_027483745.1. The sequence continues at coordinate 2,343 of JAIXTZ010000172.1, read as the reverse complement.
GTGGTCTTCTGCCAGTGTTTCAAGAGGTCGCTCATCTCGAGGGCGGCCAGCGCGGCCTCCTCGCCCTTGTTGCCCATTGCGCCGCCGGCGCGCGCTTCGGCATCAGCATAAGCCTCGACCGCCAGCACGCCATTGGCCACCGGCAGCCGGTGATCGAGCTGCACGCGCATCAACGCATTGGAACAGCCGTCCGCCACCTGCTCGTAATGGCGGGTGTCGCCGCGGACCACGCAGCCCAGCGCAATGATCGCCGCGCAGCCGCCGGCCTGCGCGATCACCGCGGCGGCCAGTGGGATCTCCCAGGCACCGGGCACGCGGATGACGTCAATGCGATCGGCCTCGACGCCGTTGTCGGCCAGCGCCTTGCGGGCACCATCGACCAGGGCATCGGTGATCTTGGGGTTCCAGCGGCTGGCGACGATGGCGTAGCGGCCGGAGGGGTGCGGCCGGAGGTCGCCTTCGAAACGGGGCATGGGCGGATCGGGAAGCGGACGGTCGCTCAGTTTACGCCCTCCGGGCCCCGGGCCGCCCTGTCGGGTCGTTCCAGCCCCGCGAGGCCGCGCCGGTTCAGCGCAGCGGCAGGTACTCGACCACGTCGAGCCCGTAGCCGCCGAGGCCGATCTGCCGGCGCGGCGTGCCGAGCACGCGCAGGTGTTTGAGCCCCAGGTCCGCGAGGATCTGCGAGCCGGCGCCATTGCGCCGCCATTCCTGCACCTTGCCGGTGCCGGCCTCGGGCTGCTCGGTGATGCGTGCCAGCAGGGCGTCGGGGGTGACGGCGTCGGCCAGCACCACCAGCACGCCCTCGCCCTCCGCGGCGATGCGCGCCATGGCCTCGTCGGCCGAGCCGCCGAAATCCGGGCGGCGCCAGCGCAGCACGTCGGCCAGCGGGTTCTTCACGTGCACGCGCACGAGGGTGGGCCGATCGCCCGAGGGCGTGCCGCGCACGAGGGCGAAATGCAGCTCGCGCGAGATCCGGTCGCGATAGGTGAGCAGGCGGAACGGGCCGTGCACCGTTTCGATGGCGCGCTCGTCGACGCGCTCCACGGTGTGTTCCGTGGCCAGCCGGTAGCGGATGAGGTCCTCGATCGATCCGATCTTCAGGCCGTGCTCGCGGGCGAACACCTCGAGCTCCGGTCGGCGCGCCATCGAGCCATCAGGGTTGAGGATCTCGACCAGCACGCCGGCGGGCTCGAGCCCGGCGAGCAGGGCGAGGTCGCTGGCGGCCTCGGTGTGGCCGGTGCGGGTGAGCACGCCACCGGGCTGGGCCATCAGCGGGAAGATGTGGCCCGGCTGCGAAAGGTCTTCGGGCGCGGCGTCGGGGCGCACCGCCGTGCGGATGGTGTGCGCGCGATCGTAGGCGCTGATGCCGGTGGTGACGCCCTCGGCGGCCTCGATGCTCACCGTGAAGTTGGTGTGGTGCGGCGAGGTGTTGCTGACCACCATCGGACCGAGGCCCAGCTGGCGGCAGCGCTCGCGCGTCAGCGAGAGACAGACCAGGCCGCGCGCGTGCGTGACCATGAAGTTGATGTCGGAAGGCCGCACCAGCTCGGCGGCCATGATGATGTCGCCTTCGTTCTCGCGGTCCTCGTCGTCGACGATGACCACCATCTTCCCGGCGCGGATGTCCTCGAGGATCTCGGGGATCGTCGCGAAGCTCATGCCCAACCCTCCGTTTCCTGCAGGCGCGCGACGTAGCGCGCCACGGTGTCCACTTCGAGATTGACCGGCGTGCCGGTCGGCATCGCGCCGAAGCCGGTGTGCGCCAGCGTGTGCGGCACCAGCATCACTTCGAAGCCGGCGTCATCCACCGCGTTCACCGTCAGCGACGTGCCGTCGACCGCGATCGACCCCTTGATGGCGATGAAGCGCAGCAGGGGCTTCGGCGCGCTGAAGCGCCAGCGCTGGCCGCGGGCGTCGTCGTGCACCGCGGCGACCGCGCCGACGCCATCGACATGGCCGCTGACGAGATGGCCGCCCAAGCGGTCACCGACGCGCAGCGCGCGCTCGAGGTTGACGGCCGCGCCCACGGGCAGGGCGCCGAGCGTCGTCAGGGCGAGGGTTTCCGTCGAGACATCGGCGTCGAAGTGCGCGGTGTCGAAGGCGACGACCGTCAGGCAGACGCCGTTGCAGGCGATGGATTCGCCAAGCTGCACATCGTCAAAAGGCATGGCGCCGACGGTGAAGCGCAGGCGCACGTCGCCCCCGAGGGGCGTACGGTCGACGAGGCGGCCGACGGCCTGGATCAGTCCGGTGAACATCGGGGTGTCCGGTAAGGGCAGCCCGCGATTATAGGGAGCGCCCCCGGGCTGGGCGTCGCCGTGGTGGCAACGCGGCGTTGCGCGG
>JAIXTZ010000133.1 GCA_027483745.1 Lysobacteraceae bacterium | reverse complement strand
GCGGATCAGCGCTGGCGGGCCTTGAAGCGCGGGTTCGACTTGCAGATCACGAAGACCTTGCCACGGCGGCGCACGACCTTGCAGTCGCGGTGACGGGACTTCGCGGACTTCAGGGACGAGAGAACTTTCATGCGACACCTGTGGGCGAGTAAAGGGAAACAGCGGTTACAACATCGGAAGCCCGCGAGTATGGGACACAACTCGCTTCCGGATCAAGCGCTTGGCACATTCCATTCAGCGACGCGCCGTCCCGCCGCGGCCGCGGATCCCGTTGCTGCCGAGGCGGGGTCGACGGTGCCGTCGATCCTCGCGTTCGCCGGACCGGTGCACCCCTCGCGCGGTCGATACACCGCTTGAGCGCTGCATCACGCCCTTGACCCCGGCGATGTGAACGGCCGGTTAGCTTTGCCTTTGACATTGTGTGACGTGCCCCGGCGGTTTGCGAAGCGTTTCGGGGCTTTCGGACGGGCGTCCGTCGAAATGTGGCCGGTTGCCCGGTTTACATTCGTTTACACGCCGACAGTGCGGCTCACCTGAGGACGCCCCAGCACCGGCAAGTGCGGGGGACGGATCGGAGGGACGCCACGCGGAGCGATGGTGCCGGCACCGGACCGAGGTGCACGGAAGGGCCAAGACGGCCGGGTCGGCTCGCTGCGGCGAGGGCCACTTCCGGATCCCGACGGTCGATACGGAGCGCGTTGCCCTAGCAACGACCGACGCTTCGTGGCCCGCAATCCCCGTTGGGCGGAGGAACCCGCCCGAGACCTACACCAGCGCCCCTGGCCGCGTCACGACGGCCGGCCCGGGGCCTGCATGCCTGAATCCCGGAGTGACCCCGATGAATCCTTCCTCGCGCTTTCGCCGCCTGCCCCTCGCAGCCGCCTTGATGGCCCTGCCGATCCTTGCCCAGGCCCAGAGCCTCTCCGCCACGGGCGCGGCTTCGCCATCGACCAACCTGAAGCCGGGCGACTGGGTGTTGGTCACCGTCAACACGACCAAGGCCGCCAACCCGACCAGCACCGGCATCACGGTCAAGGCCGACCTGAGCGGCTTCCTGCGCAGCACGGCCCAGGACCTCAACGATGCCGGGCAGAGCGGGGACGCCGTCGCCGGCGACGGCATCTTCACTTACCGCGAGAACATCGCTTCCGCCGCAACGCTGGGGACCAAGACCATCACGGCGACCGTGCGCGATGCGCAGGGTCGAAGCGCCATCGCAACGTTCAGCGCCACCCTGGGGGCCAGTGCCACGGGCGGTGGGTCGACCACGCAGCCCGCGGTGGCCGTGCCGCTGTCCGTCGTCGGATCCGCCTCGCCGTCGCGGGTCTCGCCTGGCGGCGTCACGCTGATCACCGCGCGCGTCACCGCGGCCACCAATCCGACGAGCACGAGCATCGGCGTTACCGCCAATCTCTCGGCTTTGGGCGGCAGCAAGAGCCAGCGGCTGCGCGACAACGGCCTGAACGGTGACGCCGTCGCCGGCGACGGCGTCTACAGCGTCCGCCAGACCGTTGGCAGCAGCGTCGTTGCGGGCTCGACGTCCGTGCGCGTCCTGGTGAATGACGCCCAGGGCCGCTCGGCCTCCACGACCGCGGCCGTGACCGTGGGAACGGTCGAAGCGAGCGTCTCGCCATTCGGCTCCGCGGCGGCCAGCCCGAGCAGCCTGCTTGCGGGCGAGTCGACCCTGCTCACCGTTCGCGTCACTCCCGGCACGGGTCCGGCGAGCACGGGCCTGACCGTCAGCAGTGATCTGTCCAGCCTGGGTCTCGGTGCGTCCCAAGCGTTCAACGACGCCGGGCAGAATGGCGACGTGGCGGCCGGCGACGGCACCTACAGCGTCCGCGCCACGGTGCCGGGAGCCGCTTCCGCGGGCACCCGGACGCTGTCCGCGCGAATCGCCGATGCGCAGGGCCGCAGCAGCACCGCCGGTTTCACCCTGACGGTCAATGCCGCGCCGACCCAGCCCGAGCCGGCGGCGCCCACCCCCGCGGCCGGCGCGCCGCAGGCTTGCGCGAGCTTCTACACCGCCGGCTTCGCGCTGCCGCAGGGCCAGCAGGTCTCGACCGTGCCGGCGCTTGGCAAGCCGGTGAAGGGCACCTCGTACCGCGATCCGGTGCATGGCACCTGCGGCATCCGCGTGACCGACCATGCAACCGAGGCGCCGTCGAACTTCGCCCGCCACGACTACTCGCGCCGCCAGGCGTTCAATGCCGACAACAGCTACCTGCTGGTGCAGGCGATGAACGGGTTCTGGCACCTGTACAACGCCAACACGATGGCCTTCATCCGCACGCTGAGCGGCCCGGCCGGCGACGCCGAGATCCAGTGGCATCCGACCAATCCGAAGGCCCTGTACTACTTCGATACCAATGGCGGCATGACGCTGCGCCAGCTCAATGTCGACACCAACACGTCGACGGTGGCTGCCAGCTTCGCCGGCAAGCTGCCCTGGGCGGACGCGGCGCGCGTCTGGACGAAGTCGGAAGGCTCGCCCTCGGCAGACGGTCGGTACTGGTGCCTGATGGCGGAGACGAGCAGCTTCGCGATCCGCGGCGCGTTCGTGTACGACCTGCAGACCCAGACGGTGGTGGGTTCGCGTTCGCTCAGCGCTCGCCCCGACCACACGGGCATGTCGGCCTCGGGCCGCTGGTGCGTGGTCTCGCACCTCGCGGGCAGCGGCGGCACGGTGGCCTGGGATCGCGCTTTCACGACCTCGCGCCAGCTGCACTCCGGCTCGGAGCATTCCGACCTCGCGCTCAACGCCGCGGGCCAGGACGTGTATGTCGCCGTCGACTACCAGGCGAACGCCGGTGACTTCTTCATGTTCAACATCGACACCAACACCCGCACCAACCTGTTCCCGACCTACCTCTCGGGCACGGCGACGGCGTACCACGTGTCGGGCCAGGCCTTCGCCAAGCCGGGCTGGGTGCTGGTGTCGACCTACGGCTCGTCGGGTGCCAACCAGTGGCTGCACAACAAG
>JAIXTZ010000101.1 GCA_027483745.1 Lysobacteraceae bacterium | reverse complement strand
CTCGCTGACGAAGGCACCATCAGCCTCGGTGGCGCGAAAGGGGAGTTCGTGTGAGCGACGCCGCCGCCCTGTGGCGCGTGCCGGCGCTCGATGCGCCGCCGCCGCCGAAGCCGCCCTCGATCGACGAGCTGCAGCGCATCGAGGACGCCGCGCGCAAGGAAGGTTTCGAAGCCGGCCGCCGCGAAGGAATGAAGGCCGGCGAGGCCGAGGTGCGCAAGCTGGTCGCGCAGATCGAAGGCGTCGTCGAAGCCATGGCACGGCCGCTCGGTCGCCTCGATGACGAGGTGCATGCCGCGCTCGGACAGATGGCCGTGCGCATCGCCGGTGCGCTGATCGGCCGCGCCTACGAAGCCGATCCGGAGCTTCTGGCGCAGCTGGTGCGCACCGCCATCGATGCGGTCGGCCCCGGCCAGCGCGACATCGAACTGCGCGTGCATCCCGAGGACGCGAAGGTGCTGCAGCCCTGGTTGCCGCAGTGGCCGGATGCCCGCGTCATCACCGACCCGCAGCTGGCGCGCGGCGACGTGCGCATCCACGGCGATGGCGTGCGCATCGACGCACGCACCGATTCGCGCCTGCAGGCGGCGCTCGCTGCCGTGCTCAATCCGATCGGCAGCGGCGCATGAGCACCGCCACCGGCCAATTGCTCGCTTCGCGCGACGCTCGGCTCGCGGCGCGTCTGTCCACGCTCGAGCCGCAGCTCGATCGCCTCGGCACCGTGCGCGAAGGCGTGCTGCGTCGCGCCGTCGGGCTCACGCTGGAAGCCGAAGGCTGCGAAGTGCCGCTCGGCTCGGCCGTGCGCATCGAAGCGCAGGGCGGCCAGTTCGTCGAGGCGGAAGTCGTCGGCTTCGCCGGCGACAAGACCTTCCTGATGCCCACCACCGACCTGCACGGCCTGCTGCCGCGCGCGCGCGTGGTGCCGGGCTGGGCGCGCGGCCGCGTGGCGGTAGGTGATGGCCTGCTCGGCCGCGTCATCGACAGCGACGGCCACGCGCTCGACGGTCGGCCGCCGCCGCGCCCCGACGGCTACACCGGCCTCACTGGCGTGCCGCTCAATCCGCTCGCGCGTGAACCGATCACCCAGGGCCTCGATGTCGGCGTGCGCGCGATCAACGCGATGCTGCCGATCGGCCGTGGCCAGCGCGTCGGCCTGTTCGCCGGCTCCGGCGTGGGCAAATCCACGCTGCTCGGCATGATGACCAAGTACACGCAGGCCGACGTGGTCGTGGTCGGGCTGATCGGCGAGCGTGGTCGCGAAGTGCGCGATTTCGTCGAAAGCACGCTCGGCCCCGCCGGCCTGAAGCGCGCCGTCGTCGTCGCCTCGCCGGCCGATCGCCCGCCGCTGGCGCGCATCCACGGCGCGTTGCGCGCCACGGCCATCGCCGAGCATTTCCGCGACCAGGGCTTGAACGTACTGCTGCTGATGGATTCGCTGACGCGCTTCGCGCAGGCGCAGCGCGAGATCGGCCTCTCCATCGGCGAGCCGCCGACCACGCGCGGCTACCCGCCGTCGGTGTTCGCGCGACTGCCCGCGCTCGTGGAGCGCGCCGGCATGGGCCCGGCGGGCCGAGGCTCGATCACCGCGTTCTACACCGTGCTCACGGAAGGCGACGACCAGCAGGAGCCCATCGCCGACGCGGCGCGCGCCATCCTCGACGGCCACATCGTGCTCGACCGCCGCATCGCCGATTCGGGCCTCTACCCGGCCATCGACATCGAGCGTTCGGTCTCGCGCGTGGTCACCGAGATCGCCGACCTCGCCACCCGCGAGCGCATTCGTCGCCTCAAGCGGCTGATGGCGGCGTATTCCGCGCAGCGCGACCTGATCGCCATTGGCGCCTACCAGCGCGGCGCCGACCCGCTGGTGGACGAAGCCATCGCCCGCTGGCCGGCCATCCAGGCCTTCCTCGGCCAGGACGTGCACGAAGGCGCCAGTCTCGAATCCAGCAAGGCCGCGCTGGCCCAGTTGCTGGAGGCCAGCCCGTGAATTCCAAGCGCCTCGACCCGCTGATCCGCCGCGCCGAGAGCCGCGAGGACGCGCTCGCCAAGGAGCTCGCCAAGCGCGTGCAGGCGCACCAGCAGCAGGCGCAGCGCCTCGGCGACCTCGAACGCTTCCGCGGTGAGTACGAAGCCCCGCCCGTGCCCGGCACCGCCGTCTCGGCGAGCCAGCTGCTCAATCGCGCGGCCTTCCTTGCCAAGATCGACGACGCGGTGGTGACGCAGCAGAAGCACATCGCCACCAGCGAAGAGGCACTGGCCATCGAACGCACGCGCCTGCTGCTGGCCAGCCGCGACAAGCTCGTGCTCGAGAAGCTCGCCGCCAGCTATCGCCACGTCGAACGCCAGGCCGAGGAACGCCGCGACCAGAGCGTGCTCGACGACCTCGGCGCCCGCGCGCACCGCGAACGCCAGACCAAGGACACGCCATGACGTTGCCCACCTTCTCTGCCGCGCTCGGCGCGTCGTCGGCCACGACGAAGCCCGCACTGGCCGATGCGCACCTACCGGATGCGACGGGCCCGCTCGGCGATGGTTCGGGCGGCGGGTTTGCCGCCGCGCTGGACGAGGCCACCGCGAGCCTCGATACGCTGGACGCTGGCGCACTCGACGGCGCGATGACCGGGCTGCCCGAGGTGCCTGCACCGACGCTTCCGGCGGCCGCTGCGATGGCCGCGGCGATCCCCACGGCACTGCCGGTGGCACTCGCCACCCTCGATGCGGGCGGCGTTCCGGCTTCGCCGAGCGATGCCGGCCTTGACGCTGCGGCACCGGCTCCGGGTTGGCCGCCGCCGGGACTCTCTTCCTTGTTCCCTGGCAGTCCCGTGCTCGCCGCCCAGGCCGGCGCATCGTCCGCCGCGTCGACCGTGGCCTCGGTGCGTGGGTTCGGATTCAACGTCCTGCTCCCAGAGAACGTCGATTCAAGCCTGCCGGACAGCGCCAGCCCCTCGTCCGCGACCGCGCTCGCACTCGACAAAGGCGTGGCATCCACGGTGGGCGCCGCCGCCACGATGCCCATGCCGCTGGGGAACGCCGCTGGCCCGGATGCCCTGGCCGCGGCCCTCGCGCGCCAGCCTGCCACGCTGCGTCTGCCCGTGGCCGACGACAGCGAACCCTCAGCACTCACCGCGCTCACCGAAACGCTGGGCCTCGAGCGGGCGTCGGACGCCGCGCCGCTGGCGCCGACGTCGCCCACGCCGGCCCTGCACAAGCTTGATCTTGCTGCGGCCTTCCCGGCGCCGGTGCCGCTGCCCTCGCCTCGCTTCGCCGAAGAGGTGGGCGCGCGTCTGCAGTGGATCGCCGAGCAGCAGGGCGGCGAAGCCACGCTGCGCATCAGCCCCGACGGCCTTGGCCCGGTCGAGATCCGCCTGAAGCTCGACGGCGATCGCGTCGAGCTCGGCTTCACCGCCACCCAGCAGGACACCCGCCAGGCCCTGCAGGATGCGCTGCCGAAGCTGCGCGACATGCTCGCGCAGCAGGGCTTGCAGCTCGGGCATGCGGACGTCGGGCACAAGCACGCGCCGTCGTCGAACGAGGACGCGGCGAAGACCGCGAAGGGCTTTGCGGGCGAGGACGAGGGCGATGCCATCGTGCTTGCCGCACCGGCGCGCGAAGCCAATGTGCTCATTGGTCGCGGTGGTCGCGGGGTGCTCGATTTGTACGCGTGAGGCGCCTTCCGGCGTGCTGGACGTGCAGGCCGTTCGGCCGTCGTCTACAGTGCGGTGATCCCCCCACCCCGCTTTCGATGGACCGCCCGCTCTCTCCCGCTCCCTCATCGCCCCGGACGCCGCGATGAGCGAAGCCCCCCCGCTCGACACCTTGCGACAGGTCGAAACGCCGGAAGGCGTGGCGCTCGTGCTGCGCGCCGCCGGTGCCGTACCGCGCGCGCTGGCCTGGCTGATCGACCTCGGCGTCCGCGGCACGGTGTATATCAGCGCCGCGACGGTGCTCGGCATCGCTGGCGAGACCGGCATGGGCGTCATGCTGCTGCTGCTCTTCGTGCTCACGTGGGGCTACCCCATCCTGTTCGAGGTGCTGTGGCACGGGCAGACGCCCGGCAAGCGCGCGCTCGGCCTGCGCGTGCTGCGCGGCGACGGGGCACCGGTGGGCTGGCTGGCCTCCATCACGCGCAACTTCCTGCGCACCGTCGACATGCTGCCGGTGCTCTACGGCGCGGGGCTGGTCAGCATGCTGGCCGACGCGCATTCGCGCCGCCTTGGCGATCTCGTTGCCGACACCGTGGTGGCCTACGTCGATCCGCCGCGTCGCCCGAGCGCACTGCCGCCCGGCGAGGTGCAGCGCTGGCCGGTGCCGCTGGGCGTGGAGGAGCAGCAGGCGCTGGTGGCCTTTGGCGAGCGCAGTCGCAGCTTGAGCGTGGCGCGGCAGAACGAGCTCTGTGAGCACCTTTCGCCGGTGACGGGCCTGCAGGGTGATGCGGCGCGCGAGCGCGTGCTCGCCGCGGCGCGCTGGTTGGCGGGGCGGAGCGCCGGCGATGCGTAGGCAGGAACCCTTCGTCGCCCACCACGCCGGGGAGTGGGCGCAGCTCGCCGACTGGCTCGACCGTCGCGAATCCGATGCGCCGCTGAAGCGCCCGCCGCTCGAAGGCGGCGTGCTGGCCGACGCCGAGTTCCCCGCGCGCTATCGCCGCGTGTGCCAGCACTTGGCGCTGGCCAAGCAGCGCGGCTATAGCCCCGCCGTGGTCGAGCCGCTGCAGGCCCTCGTCGAACGCGGCCACCGCCAGCTCTACCGCCCGCCGCGCCCGCGCTGGCGCGCCGCTTGGGATTTCGTGCTGGCCGGATTCCCGCGCCTGGTGCGCAAGCACGCCGGGTGCATGGCGCTCTCGGCGGCGCTTTTCCTCGTGCCGCTGGTGGGCGTGTTCACCCTGCTGCAGTTCCGCCCTGACGTGGCGTGGCTGCTGTTCGACGCCTCGATGCTCGCGGACATGGAAGCGATGTACGACCCGGCGGCCGAGCACTTCGGCCGCGATCGCGGCGCCGATGGCGATTTCGCGATGTTCGGCTTCTACGTGATGAATAACATCAGCATCGGCTTCCGCAGCTTCGCGTCGGGGCTGCCGGCGGGCCTCGGCGCGCTGTACGTGATGGTGTTTAACGGCCTGATGATCGGCGGTGTGGCCGGCCACCTGCACGTGTCGGGTTACGGCGACACCTTCTGGCGCTTCGTCGTCACCCACGGCGCGCCGGAGCTCACCGCCATCGTCATTGCGGGCGGCGCGGGCCTGCGCATCGGCCTCTCGCTGATCGCGCCGGGCCGCCTGCGCCGCCGCGACGCGCTGGTCGCCTCCGGCCGCGACGGCGCCAAGCTCTGCCTCGGCGTGTTCGTGATGCTGCTGCTGGCGGCCTTCATCGAGGCCTTCTGGTCGTCGAAGTCGGACCTGCCCGACCTGGTGCGCTTCCCGCTGGCGGCGGCGCTGTGGATCGCCATCTTCTGGTGGCTGGCGATGGGCGGCCGAGGGCGCACCGATGCGGATTGACCGCCTCGGCGTCGCGCTGCGCGCCCGCACGGCGTGGGAGGCCGTCGATCTCGGCATCGCGCTGGCGCGCCACCACGCGCGCGCCTGGGTCGGGCCGTGGCTGCTCTGCGCCGGCCTGCTGTGCGCGCTGCTGCTCGGCCTCGGCCACCTCCTCGGTTGGCTGTGGCTGACGCCGCTGATGCTGTGGTGGCTGAAGCCCGCGCTCGACCGCATTCCGCTGTTCGTGCTGTCGCGGGCGGTGTTCGGCCACGAGCCGACGCGTGCCGAGGTGTACCGCGCCGCATGGCGTTGGGGCTGGGGCCCGACGCTGCCGCGCCTGCTGTGGCTGCGCTTCGACCCGTTCCGCGCGCTGTCGCTGCCCAGTGACCTGCTCGAGGGCCTGCCGCGCGCCGAGCGCGGCCAGCGTCGCCACCTGCTGCGCCGCGACGGCGCGCCGCAGGCCGCCGGGCTGTGGCTGCTGCTGCCGTGGTTCGAGCTGGTGCTGGTGGCCGGCGTCTGGGCGCTGGTCGGGCTGATGATCCCGCTGGAATGGTGGGAGGCCCGCGGCGACGACTGGATGGGCGCGCTGGGCACCGACGCCACGCCGTGGCTCGATCTGGTGATCAACGCGGTGGGCTGTGTCGGCGTGCTGGTGATCGAGCCGTTCTTCGTCGCCGCCGGATTCGGCCTGTACCTGAGCCGCCGCGTGCACCTCGAGGCCTGGGACCTTGAGCTCGGCTTCAAGCGCATGGCGGCGCGCGCCGTGGCGGCCGGTCGCGGCGTCGGCGGCGCACTCGTGCTGCTGCTCGCGGTGCTGGCGATGCCAACGGCGCCCGAAGCGAAGGAGAAGGCGGCGAAGGCGCTCGACCTGCCCGAGCGCGCGACGCCCCTACCCGCGGGTTTCGCGGATGACGAGCAAATCGCCCGGTTGGATGCAGCGCTGCGCGAGGCGCGAAACGATCCCTCGCTCGGCGGCACGAAGACGGTGCAGCGCTGGCGGATGAAGGACCTGCTCTCCGAGCACCTCGACGAGGCACAGGCGCAGCCGCTGATCGACTGGCGCGAGCGCCTCGGCGAGCTGGCGAGCCGCCTCGTCGGCATGGCCGCCGAGCTGCTGCTTTGGGCCGTCGCTTTGCTGGCGCTCGCCTACGTGCTTTGGCGCTATCGCGACTGGCTGCCCTGGCGTCGCGAGCGTGCGGCCGAGGTGCACGCGCCGCCGCCGCTGCGCCACCGCGGTCTCGCGCCGGAAGACGTCGCCGCCGCGCCGGAACTGCTGCAGCGCGCGCGCGCCGAGTGGGGACGTGGCCAAGCCCGCGAAGCCTTCGCCTGCCTGTATCGCGCTGGCCTGCGCGAAGTCTCGGCGCGGCGCCCGCGACCGCTGCCGCCGGGCACCACGGAAGGCGAGCTGCTGCGCGCCGCCCGCACCCTCGCGCATGCGCCGGCCGCCGAGCACGTGCGTCGTCTGGTGCAGGCCTGGCGCGCCGTGGCCTACGCCGGCGCGCGCCCGGAGGCCGCGGCCTTCGAGGCGCTCATCGCGGCGTGGCCCGAGGCCTTCGGTGAGGGCCGCACATGAGTCCGCTGCGTCGCAACCTCGCCCTCGGTGTCGTGGCCATCGTCGTTGCCGGCCTGATGGTGGGCGTGTTCCTCGCCACCCACGAGCGCATCACGGTTGAGGAGCCGACGCCGCCCACCGCGGACGCCCGCGCGAATCCGCTGCATGGGCTGACACTGGCGCTGCGCGCTGCCGGGCAGGCCGTGGCGCTGAAGGGGCATGTCGACTTCCGCCGCACCCCGCCGCCGCCGCGCGGCACGCTGGTGCTGCTCTACCCGGAAGCGCAGGTGGAAACCGAGGACGACAGCTGGGCCCTGCTGGACTGGGTGGAGCAGGGTGGACGCCTTGTGCTGCCCATGCCGTCCGGTGATGCCGCGCCGTCGCTTTCGACCATGCTCGGTGAAGGCTTGGGGGTGGAAGCGCTGCGCGGTGCCGCGGCCGAGGTCGACTGCCCGCGTCTCCGCCTCGCCGACGGCATCACCGGGGTCGTCTGCGGCACTCCGTTCGCGGTGACGGATCACGCCGAGGGCGCGCTGGTCTGGCCCAAGGCCGGCCACGCCCGCCTTGCCCGCCTGCCGTATGGCGAAGGCGAGGTGCTGGTGCTGAGCGACCTGGACGCCTTCGCGAACCACCACCTCTACCCCGTCGGCAGCGTCGGGGATACCGAGGCCGATGCCGAACGCGAGCAGCGTCGCGATGCGCAGACGCGCCTGATGGCGCAGCTGGCCGGCGACTGGTTGGACGGCGATGCGGTGTGGCTGCTGAGCCACCGCGGCGGTTCGCTGACAGCCCTGCTGTGGCGCGAAGGCTGGCCGGTGATGCTCGGCCTCGGGCTCGCCCTGCTGGCGTGGCTCCGCTGGGCCAGCCAGCGCCTCGGGCCGATGGTGCCCTCGCCGGCCGCGCATCGCCGCGCGCTGATGGAGCACATCGACGCCGCCGGGCAGTTCGCCTTCCGCAACGATCACGGCGCCTCCCTGCATGCCGCGCTGCGCGAGGCCGTGCTGGAGCGCCTCGCGCAACGCCATGCCTTGGCGCGTCTCGACGAGGCCGCGCTGGCTCGGGCCTTGGCCGACCGCAGCCGCGTCCCCGTCGACACCATCGCCGCGGCGCTCGCGCTGCCGCATCGCGCCACGCCCGACCAGTTCCGCGAGGCCGTCGCCACGCTCGCCACCCTGCTGCACCGACTCTGATCCCCACTTTCGCCTCGCCACCCGAACCGGACCCGCGCATGAGCCCCGACCATCCCGCCCCGCCGCCGTTGCCCTTCGCCGAGCTCGCCGATCGCGTCGCTGCGGTGCGCCGCGAGATCGGCCAGGCCTTCATCGGCCAGGACGCCGTCCTCGACCAGCTGCTGCTCGCCTTGCTGGGCGGCGGCCACGTGCTGATCGAGGGCGTGCCCGGCCTCGGCAAGACCCTGCTCGTGCGCGCCCTCGCCGCGGTGCTGCGCTGCCAGTTCTCGCGCGTGCAGTTCACGCCTGACCTGATGCCCAGCGATGTCAGCGGCCATGCCGTCTACGACCCGAAGACCGAGACCTTCAGCGTGCGCCGCGGCCCGGTGTTCACGAACCTGCTGCTGGCCGACGAGATCAACCGCGCCCCGGCGAAGACGCAGTCCGCGCTGCTGGAGGCGATGCAGGAGCAGCAGGTGACCATCGAAGGCCAGAGCTTCCCGCTCGCCGCGCCCTTCATGACCATCGCCACGCAGAACCCGGTCGAGCAGGAGGGCACCTACCCGCTGCCGGAAGCCCAGCTCGACCGCTTCCTGCTGAAGATCCTGATCGGCTATCCCTCGCTGGCCGACGAAGTGCGCATGGTCGAGGCCATCAGCACCGGCCGTGCGCGCGCCGACTTCGATCTGTCCACGCTGAAGGCGCTGCTGGCGCCCGAGGACGTCGTCGCAATGCAGCAGGCCGTCGCGTCGGTGCGCGTCGATGCCAGCGTGCTCGACTACGCGGTGCGCCTCGTCCACGCCACCCGCGAATGGCCGGGGATTGCGATGGGCGCCGGCCCGCGCGGCAGCCTCGCGCTGGTGCGGCTGGCGCGCGCGCAGGCGGCGATGGAGGGCCGTGATTTCGTCGTGCCGGACGACGTGCGCGAGGTGCTGCTGCCAGCGCTGCGCCATCGCATCGCGCTGAGCCCCGAACTGCAGCTCGAAGGCCAGTCGCCGGACGCGGTGCTGGCCGCGCTGCGCGAGCGGGTGAAGGCCCCCCAGAAGTGAGGCCGACGCGCGCCACCATCGCGCTGCTCGCCCTGTGGGGCCTGGCCGGCTTGGCGATTCCGCTTGCCGGCCTGGCGACGGTGCACTGGCTGTGGGCGGGTGCCGGTCTGGGCCTTGTGCTGCTGCTCGATGCCGTGGCGCTCTCGCGGCAGCCGTCGCCTGCGTTCGAGCGGCAGATGCCGGCGGTGCTGCCCCTCGGCCCGTGGGCGACGGTGACCCTGCGCCTCACCAACGCCGCCCGCGGTGCGCTGCGCGGCACGCTGCATGACGGACACCCCGGCGACTGGACCGTGGAAGACCAGCCCCGCGATCTGCGCATCGCGCCCCGCGAGGTGCTGGAGCTCGTCTACCGCACGCTCCCGCCGCGTCGTGGCGAAGTGGCGTTCGAGGCCGCGTGGTGGCGGCAGGTCTCGACGTTGCGGCTGTGGACGCAAACGCGCCGCCTCGGCATCCCCACGCCGGTGCGCGTGTTCCCGAACTTCGCGCCGCTCGCGGGCTTCGCCCTGCACACCGCCGAGCAGGCCACGCGGATGACCGGCGCGCACCTCGCCCGGCGTCGCGGCGACGGTACCGAGTTCCACCAGATGCGCGACTACCGCACCGGCGACAGCCTGCGGCAGATCGACTGGAAGGCGACGGCCCGCGCGCGCCGCCTGATCTCGCGCGAGTACCAGGAAGAGAAGAACCAGCGCGTCACCCTGCTGCTCGACTGCGGGCGCCGCCTTCTGGCCGAGGACGGTGGGCTGACGCACTTCGACCACGCCCTCAACGCTGCCTTGCTGGTGGCCTACACCGCGCTGCGGCAGGGCGATGCCGTCGCCCTGCAGACCTTCGGCGCTGTTGATCGCAGCGTGCCCTCGGTGCGCGGCGTCGGTGGCCTGGACGCGCTGGTGGAAGCCACCTTCGACGTGCAGCCGGCGCCGGTGGCCGCCGACTACCTCGAGGCCGCGCGCCGCGTGCTGGCGCAGAACGCGCGCCGCAGCCTCGTGCTGGTGGTCACCAACGTGCGTGACGAGGACGCCGACGACCTGCTCGCCGGCCTCGAGCTGCTGCAGCGCCGCCACCTCGTTTGCGTGGCCAGCTTGCGGGAAGGCGCGCTCGACGCCGCCATGGCGGCCGAGCCGTCTCGCTTCGAGGACGCGCTGCGCCTCGGCGCCACCCAGCAGTACCTGGCCTCGCGCAAGCGCGCCCATGCCCAGCTGCGGGCGCGTCGCATTGACGTGCTGGACGTGCGCTGCGAGCAGCTGCCCGCGGCCCTCGTGCAGCACTACCTTGCCATCAAGCGCGCCGGACGGCTGTAAGGGCCGGGCTTTCTTCGGCGTATCACGGCCATGACCTCCGTCACTTCCACCCCTCGGCGTCAGGCCACAGTCTGAGTTCGAGGACTCTCCCTCCACGCATTGGGGAATGCGCGCATGAAACTCGTCGACATCTTCCTTGACCCGGCCAAGGTCTTCACGGCCGAAAAGGACAAGCCCACCTTCCTGCTGCCGATGG
>JAIXTZ010000221.1 GCA_027483745.1 Lysobacteraceae bacterium | reverse complement strand
TGCGTGCAGTCTCCGGAGCTCGAGTTCGCAGGAAAGGAGGAATTCGAAGGCGTCGAGGTGGCGGCGGGCTTCGGCCATGTCGCGGCCCCACGCGTACAGGCCGTGGCCTTCGATCAGGTAGCCCCACAGCGGGCCGCGGTCGAGTTCGGCCTCGACCATCGCGGCCAGCGCCGGCATGTCCTGCGAGTTCGGCAGCACGGGCACGCGCACCGCGCCTTCGTGGGTGTCGTTGCCGCGGAAGGCCTTCTGCAGCTCGTAGCCCTCGAAGGTGATGTGCCCGTGCTTCGCGAACAGGCGTGAGGCGATGGTCTGCGTTTTCGAGTGCGTGTGCAGGATGCAGCCGACGTCGGCGAAGCGGCGATAGAGCTGGGTGTGCAGCAGGGTCTCGGCGGAGGGGCGCTTCTCGGTCGCCACGGGACGGCCGTCGAAGTCGACGACCATGATGTCGTCCTGCACCAGGCGGCCCTTGTCGCGGCCCGATACGGTGATCGCGCAATGGTGGGCGTCGAGGCGTTGCGAGAAGTTGCTGCTCGTGGCCGGCGTCAGGCCGAGGTGGGCCAGCTCGCGGCAGTTCGTGATCAGGCTGCCGGCGGCGTCGGCGAGGCGATGGAGGTCGTAGGGCAGGGCGCTCATGGTCCGCAGTTTAGGCCGGCACGGGTGAATGAACCATTCGCGATGCGACGCATTCGCCAACGCCTTTGCGAACCGTCAAATCGCCATCCCCGGGGGCGGCCTATGCTCGATCCCAGCCAACCCGCCGGAAGAGCCCCGTCCATGGACACCCCGAACCGCCGTCGCTTCCTGCAGCTGGGCGCCGTCGCCCTGGCTGCGCCCTTCGCCGCCCGTGTCGCCATCCCGGCGGCGCAGGCCCAGAACCTGCCCAAGCTTCCGGCGGATCACCCACAGGGCAAGGCCCTGGGTTACGTCGCCGATGCCGCGACCACCCAGCACGCCAGCTTCAAGCCGGGCAGCAACTGCGCGAACTGCCAGTTTTTCACCGCCTCCAACGGCGCCTGCACCCTGTTCGCGGGTTTCAGCGTCGAAGCGAAGGGCTGGTGCGCAGCCTGGGCGAAGAAGGCCTGATCGAGCCGCTCAGGGAACGTCCGGCGGGCTGTCGAGCAGCGGCAGCACGCCGGCGTCCGTGCCGGCCACCGGCACCAGGTCGTCGTGCAGCGACTTCTTGCCGCGGGCGCCGGTCTCGACCAGTTTCTGAGCTCGCCGGATCACGGACTGTGGCGAATCGGACAGCCGGTGGCGCGCCTGGCGGAAGGCCTTCGAGGCGGCCTCGATCCGTTGGTCGACGACGTCGAATTCTTCGATGAAGGCCGAGAGCGCGTCGAGCAGATTGCCTGCCTGCTCGCCGATCAGCCCGACCTGCTTCTGGAGCTTGTCGCGCGTCCACAGCCGTTCGACGACGCGCAGCATGGCCATCAGCGTGTTCGGCGAGACGAATACCACCTTGCGCTCGAAGGCCTCGGCCTGCAGGCCCGGATTGAATTCGAGTGCGGCGGCCAGCGCCCCCTCGATCGGCACGAACATCACCGTCAGGTCCAGCGCCTTGCCGCCCAGCGCCTTCGGGTAATTCTTGTCGCCGAGGTCGCGCATGTGGGCGCGCAGCGCGGTCGTGTGCCGTGCGAGCGCTTCCTGGTGCGCCGCGGGCGTGTCGGCGTTGCAGGCCTCCGCCCAGGCCACGAGGTTCACCTTCGCATCGACCACCACGTGGCGCTCGTCCGGCAGCTGCACGATGACGTCCGGCCGCAGCAGGCCGCCGCTGTCCTCGTCGCGCGTGCTGTTTTGCTTGGTGTAGTTGCGGCCTTCCTCGAGGCCCGAGGCCTTCAGCACCGTGTCGAGGATCATCTCGCCCCAGTCGCCGCGCGTCTTCGCGTTGCCCTTCAGCGCCCGCGCGAGGTCGTCGGTCGAAGTGGCCATCCGCTGGTTGAGCTGCTGCAGCTGCTCGATCGAGCCACGCAGCGTGTGCACCGTCGCCGTCTGGTCGGTGCCGAGCTTCCGCAGCTCGGCCTGGAACTCGTTGAGCTTCGTCGCGAACGGCGTCAGCGCCGATTCAAGGCCCAGCTTCGAGGCGACCGCGGAATCGCCGATCTTGCGATCGAGCGCCGCGGCTTTTTCGTCGAAGACCTTGCTGGCCACTTCAATGAAGGCGGTGCTGAGCTTGGCCTGCGCCTCCTCGAGGAAGGCTTTGGCCTGCTCGCGGGCGGCGATGGCGGCGTCGCGTTCCGCCGTCGCCGTCGCCAGCGACGACGACAGCTCGCGGGCTTCCCGCTGTGCGGCGTCCACCCGGCTGCCCGCATCCATGGCGGCCCCCTCGGCTTTCGCTTGCGCGGCGCGTGCGGCGTCGATTTGCGCGAGCGCGCTGGCCTCGCGCGCCGCAGCGGCCGTGAGGTCGTCGCGAAGCTGGCGGAACGTGGATTCGGCATCGGCGACCCGTCGCTCCATGTCCGGAAGACGCGCGGCATCGCGCAGCAGGCCGTCGATGCGTGACTGCTGCTCGCCGAGCTGTGCGGCCAGCTGCGCCGCACGCTCTTCCAGCGCTCGGCGTTGGCGCCACTGCCCGATCGCCACCGCGCAGGCGACCACGAGCAGGATCAACAGGGCGGCGGGGATCCCGACATTCATCGATGCGTCCATGGGTCCCTATTCTAGGCGTCCGCTGTCTCACGGACGGAGACCGGGAACGAAAACGGCGCGGAAGCCCGCGCCGTCGTCGTGGTCTGGTGTTGCTGCCGGCCGATCAGCGCGCCGGTGTGGTTCCCGATCCGAACAGGCGGAAGCCGCCCCAGGCGAGCAGGGCGATCAGTGCCGCACCGGCCACCATTTTCAACGGCGAAGACACGATCAGCAGCGCGCAGGCCAACAGGGCGCCGATGCCGAGCAGGCGATCGCTGCCCGAGGGGCGACGCGCAGGCGTACCCAGCAGCAAGCTCAAGCCCGCCGCGGCATAAGCCAGCACGACGAGCAGCACCACCATGCCGACGATGTCGCCGAACTGCGACGCCACGGTATCGCTGATGGTGATGATGGCGATGGCGCTCATGCCGAGCGCCACAGCCAGTAGCCCCCAGCCTGCCGCGCCGTTCGGGCGCAGTACGCCGAAGATACGCGGCAGGTAGCCGCGCTGCGCGGCACGTGCGCCGGATTCACCGGAAACGAGCATCCAGCCTCCCAGCGTGCCGGTGGCCTTGAGGGCGGCGGCGGCCGCGATCATCGGCACGGCCCAAGCGCCGAAAATCTGTCCGGCCACCAGGGCGAACGGCGCACTCGATGCGGCGAGCTCCTGCGCGGGGACGATGCCCATCACCAGCACGGACGAGACGAGGTACACCGTGCCCGCGATGCCGATGCCGGCCAGCGTCGCGCGCGGCACGTTCTTCTCCGGATCGCGGACGATGCCGGCGACCATCGCGCCGGTCTCCAGCCCGACGAAGGCCCAGAACACCGGGGCGAGGGC
>JAIXTZ010000132.1 GCA_027483745.1 Lysobacteraceae bacterium | reverse complement strand
GTCTGGCAGAAGGTAGTCATCGCGCGCGACCGCTACCGGCCCGAGGCGAAGTTCAGCACCTGGCTGTACCAGATCGCGACGAACCGGCTCACCGACCACTGGCGCGCGGCGACGCACCGCCCGATGGCCAGCGAAGACGACATGGCGCGCCTGGAGCGCGAGACCGATCCGGAGACGCCGGAGCACACGCTCTCGGTCTTCGAGGAACGCCGCCGCCTGCAGCGCGCGCTCGAAGCCCTGCCCCCCGACCAGCGCGAAGTCGTGGTGCTGCGGCTGGAACAGGAGCTCTCGCTGGAGGCGATCGGCGAGATCACCGGTGCCGGCCGCGAAACCGTGAAATCGCGCCTGCGCTATGCGATGGACAAACTGAGAGCCCGCCTGGGCGGCCAACGCGATGGCCCCGAGGCGCAACCCGCGACAGGATCGAACCGATGAGCACCGACCGCCACGACCCGCTGGACGCCGACGAGCGCGAGCTCGCCCGCGTGCTGCGCGCGCTGCCGGCTGGCGAACCGCCGTCGGTCCTCGATGCGCGCATCCTCGCGATGGCGCGCGATGCCGTCGTCACCACGCCGGCGCAGAAGGACGAGGCGCAGCCGCGCGCGCGTCGTGCACCTCGCATCGCCTGGGGTCTGGGCGTGGCCGCGAGCTGCGTCTTCGCCGCCGGCCTCGTCTGGCGCATGGGCGGTTTCGGCACCGAGTCCTTCGACCTCGTCGGCACCGAACTGCGCGAGGACGTGGCACCGAGCGCGGCGAATGCCGAGCCCGACGTGCAGCCCGCCGCGCCGCTGCCGCCCGCACCGGAGGAGCACATCAGCGTGGAAATCGGTGTGCCGGCGACTCCCGCGCGCACGATCGCACCGCCACCGCCGCCTCCCCCGCCGATGGAAGCGCCCGCCCCGCAGGCGGCCGTCGCCAGCGCGCCTGCCGCGCCGCCACCGGCACCGCCTGCACCGCCGGCCGCCATCGAACGCGTCCGCGAAGAGGCGGCGATGCGCAGGGCGCCCGAGCCTGCCCCCGCGGCGGCCCCCAGCGCCTCTCTGTCGTCGGAGGCCGCGGGCGAATCGCCCCCCCTGGAAAGCATCACCGTGTTCGGCTCGCGCGTGGCAGACCTCGACGCCGCCAGCGTGGTGGCGGAAGACAGCAAGGCCGGGTCGCAGACGTGGATCCAGCGCATCCGAGCGCGCATCGATCGCGGCGACACCGAAGGCGCGCGGCAAAGCCTCGAAGGCTTCATCGAACGCCACCCGCGCAAGCCCCTGCCGCAGGACCTGATCGACTTCGGCCAGGCGGCCGGCATCGACGGCCTCGCCCGCGACGCCGAGTGAGCGCGCCCCGCGACACCCTGGCCGGGCCGGCCGAGGCGATGCTTGAGGTGAAGAAGAGCCGGCACCTCGCCCGCGCCGAGCCGGTCGATTCCCCGCAGGCCGCGCTCGCCTTCATCGAACGGGTGTCGGTGCCCGAGGCCACCCACAACTGCTGGGCCTATCGGATCGGCGCCGCCTACCGCTTCAGCGATGACGGCGAACCGTCCGGCACCGCCGGCAAACCCATCCTCGCCGCCATCGACGGGCAAGGGCTCGATGGCGTCGCCGTCGTGGTCACCCGCTGGTTCGGCGGCATCAAGCTCGGCGCCGGCGGGTTGGTGCGCGCCTACGGCGGTGCCGCGGCCGAGGCGCTGCGCACCGCGCCGCGGAAGGCCATCGTCCGCTGGGAATCGCTGGCCGTGCAGGTCGGATTCGGCCACGTGCAAGCCCTGCATGCGGCGTTGGCGGCCTTCGGCGCCGTGAAGGGCGAGGAACGGTTCGACGCCGAGGGCCTCCGGGTCGCGTGCGATCTGCCCGCCGACGCCGTCGAGGCCTTCGAGGAGCGCCTGCGCGACGCCACCCGTGGGCTGTCCAAGGTCTTCCTCGAACGCTGAGCACGCGCCCGGGGCAATGCGACAATGGCGGCATGAGCGATCCCGCACCGTCCACGCCGCCGAAGCCCAGCCCGCGCCAGAGCGTCAATTCACTGCGCGGGCTCTTGCCCTTCGTGTCACCGCATCGGCGCCTGCTCGCCGCTTGGCTGGGCGCGCTGGCCCTGTCGTCAGCGGCCACGCTGTCGCTCCCCGTCGCCGTGAAGCACATGATCGACCAGGGCTTCAGCGCCGGCGGCGACATCGACCGCTGGTTCCTGCTGATGTTCGGCGTCGCGGTGCTGCTCGCGCTGGCGACGGCGCTGCGCTTCTACTTCGTCTCGATCCTCGGCGAACGCGTCGTGGTCGACCTGCGCGCCAAGCTCTATGGGCACTTCCTCTCGCTCGACCAGGCCTTCTACGACCGCTCGCGTTCCGCCGAGCTGGTGTCACGCCTCTCCGCCGACACCGAGCTGCTGCGCAGCGTCGTGGGCTCCAGCATGTCGGTGGCGCTGCGCAGCGTCGTGACGGTGCTGGGCAGCCTCGCGATGCTCGTGGTCACCAGCCCGAAGCTGGCGGGACTCGCGGTGGTCGGCATCCCGCTCGCGGTGCTGCCGATCGCGCTCGGTGGACGGCGGGTGCGCAAGGCCAGCGAAACCTCGCAGAACCGCGTGGCCGAGGCCAACACCCGTGCCGGCGAAACCCTCGGCGCGATGCACACGGTGCAGAGCTACGCCCGCGAAGCCTACGAGCGGCAGCGTTTCGGCGATGCCTTGCGCGCCACGCTCGATGCCGCCGCCAAGCGCGTGCGCCTGCAGGCCCTGCTCACCGCCACGGCCATCGTCCTGTTCTTCGGCGCCATCGTGCTGGTGCTGTGGAGCGGCGCGCAGGCCGTGATCGCCGGCAACATGAGCGCAGGCACGCTCGGCCAGTTCATGCTCTACGCGCTGATCGGCGCCGGCTCGGTGGGTGCGCTCACCGAGGTCTGGGCCGAAGTGCAGCGCGCCGGCGGCGGCATGCAGCGCATCGCCGAGCTGCTCGCCGAGGAGTCGAAGATCACCGCGCCGGCCGTGCCGACGCCGCTGCCCACACCGGTGCGCGGCGCGATCCGCTTCGAAGGCGTGCGCTTCCACTACCCCACGCGCCCCGACGATGCCGCGCTCGACGGCCTCGACCTCGACGTCCAGCCCGGTGAAACCGTCGCCCTCGTCGGCCCTTCGGGGGCCGGCAAGAGCACCGTGCTGCAGCTGCTGCTGCGCTTCCATGACCCGCAGCAGGGCCGCATCACCCTCGACGGCATCGACCTGCGCGCCCTCGACCCGCAGGCGCTCCGCAGCACGATCGCCCTCGTACCGCAGGACCCGATGATCTTCGCCGCGAGTGCGGCCGAGAACATCCGCTATGGCCGTCTCGATGCCACCGACGAGGACATCGCGAAGGCCGCGCGCCTTGCCGAGGCGGACGACTTCATCCGCGCCCTGCCACAGGGCTACGAGAGTGAACTGGGTGAGCGCGGGGCACGCATTTCCGGCGGCCAGCAGCAGCGCGTCGCCATCGCCCGCGCCCTGCTGAAGGACGCCCCGGTCCTGCTGCTCGATGAAGCCACGTCGGCGCTCGATGCGCAGAGCGAGCACATGATCCAGCAGGCGCTGGAACGCCTAATGGCCGGGCGCACCACGCTCGTGATCGCCCACCGGCTCGCCACCGTGCTCAAGGCCGACCGCATCGTGGTGATGGACGGTGGCCGCATCGTCGATGTCGGCACGCACGCCGAGCTCCAAGCCAAGGGCGGGCTGTACGCCGAACTGGCGCGTCTGCAATTCGGCCAGGGGCCATCGCCCGTCGTTGCGCCATCGACTACCCTTGCCGGAACTCCCTGACGGTGGCCCCGATGTTCGACGCTTCCCTGTCCGACGCCGACCGACTCGCTCGCGCCCTTGGCGCCATGGCCGCCCTCGCCGAGCTTCGCGGCCGCCCCTCCGACATGCTGCCGCGCGTGCTGGCCGAGCTGAAGGACGCCTGCGGCGCCGACGGCTTGGCCTTCGAGCGGCGCGAGGGCGACACGCTCGTGCACGTCGCCACCGTCGGCAGCTTCGCCACCCTCGCGGGCGTCAGTGGCAACGTGACGGGCAGCCTGGGCGGCGCGGCCCTGCTCAGCCGCAACGTGGCCTTGGCCCCCGAGACGATGACCGACCCGCGCGTCGACCGCGCCCTGTGCCTGCGCAGCGACTCCGCGGCGTTGGTCGCGGTACCCGTGGACGTCTCCGGCACCCCGGCCGGCGTGCTGGTGGCCGGTTGGCGCACGGCCAACGGGTACTCCGAAGCCGCGGTCAACCTGCTGCGCGTCGGAGCCGGCGTCATCGCGGCGAACGTCGCGCGCACGCTGCTCGCCGACCGCCCCGAAGACCCGGAACGGGTGCTCGCTGTGGCGTTCTCGCAGACCAGCCACCGCGAAGCCGGCGAGCGCCGCCATGGCGACCTCGACGTGCTGACCGGGCTGCTCAAGCTGGAACCCTTCAAGGCGGCCCTGAGCACCAGCGCCGCGCATTGGTCGCCCAGCCAGAACAGCGCCGTGCTGTTCATCGATCTCGACCGCTTCCACCGCATCAACGAAGCGCACGGCCACGCCGTGGGCGACACGGTTCTGCAGCGCGTGGCCGATGTGCTACGCCGCTGCACCCGCGGCCACGACATCGTGGCGCGCCTCGGCGACGATGATTTCGCCGTGCTGTTGAACCGACTCTCGAACCCCGAGCTGCAGGCCGCCGTCGCCGCCGAGCGCATCATCGACGCCGTGCTCGCCGACAACCTCACCAACGAAACGATGCCGCGGATCGAGCTGTGCATCGGCGCCGCCCTGATCGATCGGGCGGGCTTGAGCGCCGAACGGGTGATGCGCGACGCCGAACACGCCTTGCACGCCGAGAAGACCGAGCGGCGCTGAGCGCCCTGCTCACTCCGCCAACTTTCCCGAGCACCAAGCGGCAAACAGCGTCGCCCATCTTGGCCCCGGCGTCGGATCGCCGGGCACCTGCCACAGCCCATTCGCGTGCTGCAGTGGGCATGCGTCAAGGCGGGACAGCAAGGCGGCCAACGACCAGACCTGCGCCGTCCTCGGCATTCCGGGCCGCCACCAGGCTTCGTCAACCGCTTCGAATACGATCCGGTCGCCATCGAACGCACGGAGGAAAGGCAGGCCACCGAAGTGCACGCCGTTTCGCGCATGCAGCACGTTCCCGGGCCGGTCGAGCAAGGCGACCTCCCAGGCGCTGTCCCGTGACCGCTCGGCCGGACGGCGGGCGAACAGCAACCATCGGCCGTCGTTGGACGCGACCATGCCCTGGGCGACGTCGGCAAGGACATGGCCCTCGGCGGTCAGGAGGCGCCCGCCGAGACGCGGTTCCTGCTCGCGGGGCCAAGCGTCCTGGAAGCCGGCATGGGCGCCAAGCAGCAGCACGGGCGGCGCCATCGACGGGCGGTAAAGCACGTCGCCGGGGTGCAGGGGCGACATCGGCTCTGTCGTCTCGGTCCACGGCGGCTGCAGCACGAGGGTGCCGGCCTCGGCATCCAAGCGCGCGCGCCGACCGCGCAGGGCGAGGAAGCGTCCCTGCAACGCTTCGCGACGATTCCAAGCGTTGCGGCCCCGTACAAGCTCCAAGGGCTGCAGTGGATCGGGCGGCGCGTCGATCGGGCGCTGTCCCAGCAGTTCGATCCACTGGAGCTGCCCCTCGTGCGCCGCTTGCACGCGCAACTCCGCAACATCGCGATGCAATATTGCGATCTGCCCCGAATCGAGATCGACCAGATGCAGGGTCGGCGCGAGGGCACGCCCCACCACGCTCTGGACGACCACGAAGCGCCCGGCGTCGTCCATCCAGCGGACCACCGGGCTGATGCCATCGAGGCCTACTCGTTCGTGGCACAAGCGGTACGGACGCTCTTCGCGGGGGTCCACTGGCGGTCCCATCGGTTCGAACACCAGGACCTTGTCACTCGACGGATGCCTGGCATGAAGCGGCGCGTTCGCCGAGTCGGCGGCAGCCCCCAAAGCGCGCCGCTGGCGCAGAACGACTCTGGTCTCGACTTCATCGTAGTGTGGCCAGCCGTCCGCATCGACATCGCGGAACCACGACAGCGTACCCATGCGGAACACCCCATCGAGCGTCGACGTCACCGACATCGCGGGGAAAGCCCCCTCCGGGATGCCAATCACCATCGCCACGTCGACATGCGCTCCTTGAAGCGACTCCGGCCAAGCCGTGCCAGCGCCCAGCACGCCCACCCCCCATCCGCTGCCGAAATCGATCCAGCGTCCCTCGCCATGTGCCTGCCAGAGGTACCAGCGCGTCGGCGCCGCAGCGCCGTCGAGCGCGCGATTGGCGGGAATCAGCGCCGCACCGCCGTCGGCCTGCCACACCACGTCGTCGATGTCGCCGTGCGCCAACTGCAGCGGTAGCGGCCCGCCCGGCCCCTCGATGCACCACTGTGGCTGTCGCGCGTAGGCGAAGGCATCGCCGGCGTCGAGCAGGCGCTGTCGATCAACGAGGGCGATACGCCGCAGGCCGGCCGACGCCGGACCGAACGCATGCTCCGTCGGTGGCACCGGCTCGCCCTCCGGCCACCACAGGCCGTCGTCGCGCAGGTCGTAGGCACGGACACGTTCAAAGCCGAGCCGTGCGAGGCGGCCCTCGGTGATCCGCCCGGACAGCAGATCGGCCATCGAGGCGGAAGCCCGCGGTGCGCTGAACATTACGCGTTCGCGCAGGTCGAGCGCGACGATCGCCTGCTCCCACGGCCCACTGACGACCCACCATCGCTCGTCGGCACTCAGCCCCGTCTCTTCGCCAGGCAGGCGCAAGCCGACCGACAGCCGGTGCGCGACCCAGGGGGGACCGCCCATGCCGCGCTCGCCGTATTCGTCGGTGCAGACCTGCAGGCCGGTGCGTCCGAGTGGCCGCCATGCTTGCCTTTCGGCGTGAGGCGATGGACCCAAGGGCTCATCCCCGCTCGCCGGCGTCGACAGCAGCGGTTCGCGCAGGCCGAACCGTTCACCAAGCCACAGCGATGGGGCCACCAGCAGCAGGCCAGCCATCAGTGCCAGGGCCGCCGCGACCGGCCACCACAGCGCGGCATCCAGTGGCGGCACCAAGGCCATGCTGCAGCCGAATGCCGTGGCAATGGGCAGCGCGCCAAGGCCCGGCAGGCCGAAGCGTGGTCCGAAGCGCCGCTGCAGCAGCGACTGCACGAGCGTCGCGAGCGTCGCCATGGCATGGATCGCCAGCGCGGTGAGTGGAGGCAGCATCGCACCGACACCCACGAGGGCCAAGCCGAGCACCAGCATCAGGCACCCCGACACGACACGGTGACCCGATGGCTCAACCATGCCGGGCCAAAGCCTCCAGCAGCCCCTCGGGCAAGGCCTGCCGCCCCAGCCAGCCGCGCTGCGTGCCGGTCAGCACCCGAAGCATCTGGCCGCGTCCGCCGGGCAGGCGCCCCATCGGCACGAACAGCGCGTCGCGAAGCGCGGCGACGCTGTCGTGTTCGCCCTGGAACACCGGCGTGAGCCAGCGGCTCCAGAACTGGTAGATGCCGACATGTCGGCGGCGCTCGTCGGCGAAGGCGCGGAGCACGGCATCGAGGGACTTCGCCTCCGGTGCGGCGCCTTCCGGCATCGCCCGCAGCGCGTCGCGCAGCGCGAGCGCGTCGAGCAGGGCCATGTTCACGCCCTGCCCCAGCTGCGGGCTCATCGCGTGGGCGGAATCGCCGCAGAACACGAGGCGGCCGCGGTGCCAGGGGCCGTCCATCACGACGTCGCGGTAGGTCGCGCGGGCGAGCGTTCCGGCTTCGCTGATGCCAGCCACGAGCTCGGCCGCTTCCGGCCACAGCGCGGCGAGTTCCGCCTTCCATGCATCGAGGCCATCGCGTTCCCACGCCTCGAACGCATCACGAGGCAGGCTCCAGAAGAAGCTCAGCATCGGTCGTGCGTCACCGGGCCGCGTGCCCACGGGCAGCACGCCGACCATCTTGCGGGCCTGCCGA
Source organism: Lysobacteraceae bacterium (assembly GCA_027483745.1). The sequence continues at coordinate 2,079 of JAIXTZ010000132.1, read as the reverse complement.
TACCGCTGGCGGAGTTCGTTCGGGTGCGCCCAGCCGCGGTCCTCGCACAGGCACCACAGCGCGCCCCATGGGTAGATGGCATCCATCGACGCCACGCGCGCCACGGATTGGCGCAACGCCGAATGCGCGCCATCGGCCGCGATGACGAGATCGAAGGGGCCGTGGCGCTGGCCGCGCGCGTCGACCAGCGTGCCGTTGTCGTCGACGCACTCGATCCGCGTGCCCGTGGTGATCCGGTCGTGGTCGGGCCAGGCCGCCCGCAGCGCTTCGAACAGCGCGCCGCGCTGCAGGCCCCAGCCGAACAGGCGGGCGTCGAGAGCGGCGTAGCGCATGTCCATCACGGGGCGATGGCCGTCGCTGCGCGGCGTGTCGCCGAACAGGCGATCGATGCGCCGGCCGTGCGCCATCACCGCCTCGAGCAGACCCATCTGCCACAGCGCGCCCAGCCCGGTGGGCTGCAGCAGGAAGCCCGCGCCGACCGGCCGCGGGGCCTCGGCCTGCTCGAACACCTGGAGCCGATGGCCGTCGCGCGAGAGCAGCACCGCCAAGGCCTGGCCGGCGGTGCCGTAGCCGACGATGGCGATGTCGAGAGGCCTCATGCGCGTCGGGGGCCGCGGGCGAGGCTCAGACTTTCAGAGCCCGGAGCAATCCGGGCAAAGGCTCGGTGGCCGCGGCCATGTTCGCCAGCACGTCCTCGAGGGTGATGACCTCGTCGGTCGGCGCGCGGCCCGCCGCCCAATTCGCGACGATGGCGAGGCAGGCGTAATCGAGTCCGAGTTCGCGGGCGAGCGCGGCTTCCGGCATGCCGGTCATGCCGACGAGGTCGCAGCCGTCGCGACGCAGGCGTTCGATTTCGGCCTTGGTCTCGAGGCGCGGGCCCTGCGTGGCGCCGTAGCAACCGCCGTCGACCACGGGCACGCCCGCGGCCTTCGCGGCCTCCACCAGCGCGCGGCGCAGCGACGGCGTGTACGGGTCGCCGAAATCGACGTGCAGGGCCTCGCCCTCGCCGTCCCACAGGCTGACCGTGCGGCCATGCGTGTAGTCGATGATCTGGTCGGGCACGCCAATGACGCGCGGCCCCCACGCCTCGGTGATGCCGCCGACGGAGTTGACGGCGACGACGCGCGTTGCGCCGATGGATTTCAACGCCCACAGGTTGGCGCGGTAGTTGATGCGGTGAGGCGGCATCGCATGGCCCTCGCCGTGGCGGGCCATGAAGGCGATGCGGTGCGGCCCGAAACCGCCGAGGCGCACCGGCGCCGAGGGCGTGCCGTAGGGCGTCTCGACGGTGCGCGTCTCCACGCCTTCGAGTTCGGCCAGCTTGTACAGGCCGGTGCCGCCGATCACGGCGAAATCGATGGCGCGGCTCATGCCTTCGGCTCCCAGGCGTAGATGGCCGGCAGGTTACGGCCCTGCTCGTGGAAATCCATGCCGTAGCCGTAGACGTAGTAGTCGGGCACCTCGAGGCCGATGTGCTCGGCCTTCGCATCGGGCGCGCAGCGCTCGTGGACCTTGCGGCAGAGCACGGCCACGCGCACTTCGGCCGCGCCTTGGTCGCGGCACCACTGGGTGATGCCGACCAGCGTGTTGCCCTCGTCGAGGATGTCGTCGACGACGAGCACGCGGCGGCCCTTCAGCGCCGTCTGCGGGCGATGCAGCCACACCAGCGTCTCGCCGGTGGTCTTGCCGCGGTAGCGCGTGGCGTGCAGGTAATCGAACTCGAAATCGAGGCCGGCCTCCAGCGCGAGGCCGGTGGCGAACAGCATCCCGCCGTTCATCACGGTCAGGAACAGCGGCGGCTCGGCCGCGTCGGCGTACACCGTGCGGATCTCGGCGGCCACGCGGGCGATTGCGGCGTCGATGGCGGCGCGGTCATGGATCACGCGCGAATCGCGCAGCGCATCGGCGAGCAGGGGGCGGGTCATTGGGGGGGAGCCTCAGGCGGTGAACGGGGACGCGCCAAGCGCGGACTGGATGGCGGGGCGGCGGGCGTCGGCGAGCAGCCCCTGCCAGCCGAGCGCGCCGCGGCCCATCAGGCCGGTGAGCGCGGCGGTGTTGGCCGGGCCGCGGCCATCGCAG
>JAIXTZ010000013.1 GCA_027483745.1 Lysobacteraceae bacterium | reverse complement strand
CGCGAGGTGATCGAGCCGTACAGCTTGCCTTCCGGCGAAGCGTTGGCGCCCAGCGTCACGTCGACGCCGTCCAGCTGCGCCTTGCGGCCTTCGGCGCCCGACAGCAGGGCCTTGGCCTTGGCTTCGTACTCGGCGCGCTTGGCTTCGAACGCGGCGATGTTGGCTTCCGTCGCCGGCACGGCCTTGCCGTACGGGATCAGGAAGTTGCGGCCGTAGCCCGGCTTGACGCGGACCTTGTCGCCGAGGCCGCCGAGGTTGACGACCTTCTGCAGGAGGATCAGTTCCATTTCTATTCCTTAAACGTTAGCGGGCCCTTGGGCCCGCAGCGGGTGCTGTCCGTTCGGACGAATCACGCGGCGCCGCGCGATGGCGGCGCACGCGATCAATTGCGGTGGCTGTCGCTGTACGGCAGCAGGGCCAGGAAGCGCGCGCGCATGACGGCGGCGGCGAGCTGGCGCTGGTACTTCGACTTGGTACCGGTGATGCGGGCCGGGACGATCTTGCCCGTCTCGGTCAGGTACTGGCGGAGCGTGTTGAGATCCTTGTAGTCGATCTCCACCACGTCTTCGGCGGTGAACTTGCAGAACTTGCGGCGGCGGAAGAACTTCGAGCCACCGTCGCTGCGGCCCTTGCCGCGGGGGGTCTTGGGCTTCATCAGGCAGCCTCCACGCTGTCGTTGTCGTTGTCGGCGACGCCTTCGCCGTCTTCGTCGCGGCGGCGGCGTTCACCGCGCTCGCTCTTCTCGTCCTTGCTCTTCAGGATGGCCGACTGCTCGGTCACCGCTTCATCGCGGGCGATGACGAGGTGGCGCAGGACGGCGTCGTTGAAGCGGAAGCTCTCGACCAGCTCGTTGAGCGTGGCCTGGCCGCACTCGATGTTGAGCATCGCGTAGTGGGCCTTGACGAGGTTGTTGATCGGGTAGGCCAGCTGGCGGCGGCCCCAATCTTCCAGACGGTGGATGGCACCGCCGGCGGCCTCGATCGACGCCTTGTAGCGCTCGATCATCGCCGGCACCTGCTCGCTCTGGTCCGGATGGACCATGAAGACGATCTCGTAGTGACGCATGGGATGTTCCTTTCGGATGGCGGCCTTGCGGCCGGTCAGCCCCCGGCGGTTGCCGTGGAGCAAGGTCTGCCCGTGGGCAGCCCGCGATTATTCTGGCAAAAGCGTTTCTGATCAAGTGCTTCCATGAATTCCCGCCCAGAGCGGGTGTTACAGTGTTACATCCAAGTCTTTGATTTTATTGAGTTACCTTCATTTGACGGTGACGTGAAGGCGGCGTATCCCCGTGGTTAGGGAGCCGGCCCGGGGCCACTTCCTTTCAGGCGCTGCCCTCCCCTGGGCCGGAACGGGGTGGTGCCCTTTCAGGGGAACCAACGAAATGAGCGTGAACCCGAACCTGCGCCGGGCGGCCGGCGCCTTGGCGTTTGCCGTGTCGTCCATCGTCGCGGCGGCACCGAATCCGAACGATGCCGCCTGGCAGGCGATTCTGCGCGACCCATCCACGGCTGACGTGCAGCCGATCCTCCTCGATGCGGGGCTGGCCAAGCGCAGCAACGCGAGCCTCGCCGACGACACCTTCCTGCAGCTCGACCTCGGGCGAGGGCTGCAGGTGGAGGCCATGCGCTTGCGCAGCCACGTGAACGCCGAGGGCGTGGAGGTGTGGCAGGGCCTCGTCACCGACACGGCCGAACTAAAGTCCGGCGCCACCGAGATCGCCGACGATCCGATGAACAGCGCCATCCTCGTGCGGAATGGCAGCAAGGTCACCGGAAGCGTCCGCGTGGACGGCCAGCTCTACCGCATCCTGCCGCTGCACGACGGTTCGCAGGTCTCGGTGAAGGTCGACGAATCGCGCATGCCGCCCGATCATCCCCACAGCTATGCCGGCGGCAGCCTGAGCCTGCCCGACCGCCCCTATGGTTTCCGCGAGCCGCGCTGGGGCTGGTCGGTCGGCTCGCCCGGGCACGCCCGTTACGACGAGGTTTTTGGCGGGCGCGCGCCTGTCGAAGCGGGACCGACGGCCGTGGCCAAGGCCAATACGGTGATCCGCGTGATGGTCGTTGCCACGCAGGCGGCGGCCAGCGCGAGCGGCGACCTCACCGGCCTGATCAATCTCGCGATCACCGAGAGCAACCAGGGCTACGCCAACAGCGGCGTGCAGATCACGCTGCAGCTGGCCGGGCTTTACACGGCGGCGTATACCGAATCGGGCAGCTTCAGCACGGACCTCTCCCGTTTCCGCGGCACGACGGACGGCTACATGGACAACATCCACAGCCTCCGCAACCAGAACACCGCCGACGTGGCGATGATCGTGCTGAACAACACCACGTCCTGCGGCCTCGCCTCGGCCATTGGCGCCACGGCGACCACGGCGTTCGCGTCTGTTTCGCGCACCTGCACCACCGGCTACTACTCGTTCGCCCACGAGATCGGCCACTTGCAGTCGGCTCGCCACGACCCCGCCAACGACCCGACCAACACGCCCTACGCTTACGGCCACGGCTACCAGTCGCCGACCAATGCGTGGCGCACGATCATGGCCTACAACTGCAGCACGAGCTGCCCGCGCATCAACTATTGGTCGAGCCCGTTGCGCACCTATGGCGGCCAGGTCATGGGCACCGCCAACCGCAGCGACAATGCCCGCGTCCTCAACAACACGCGGGCGACGATCTCGTCCTTCCGCTGATCGTCATCGGATCCGCGGAGCCCAGGCTTCGCTGCCCCGGCATGAAAACGGCGCCCTCGGGCGCCGTTTTCGTTCGCCTCGCCCAAGTCAGGCTCAGGCGGGCAGGTCGTCGCGGGTGGTGAAGCTCTCGCCGCAGCCGCACTCGCCGGTGGCCTGCGGATTGCGGAAGACGAACTCCTGGTTCAGGCCGCGGCGCACGAAATCGATCTCGGTGCCGTCCACGTGGGGCAGGCTGAAGGCGTCGATGAACACCGCCACGCCACCGGCGTCGACCACGGTGTCGCTTTCGCCGGCCGCCGTGGCCACGTCGACCACGTAGGCGAATCCGGAGCAGCCGTTCTTCCGGACCCCGAAGCGCAAGCCCGCTCCGCCCGGCTGCTGGGCGATGTACTGGCGGGCGCGATCGACTGCGGAAGGAGTGAGCGAAACGGGCATGCGGGAGGGCGGAGCGGTGTCGGGGGAAGCCAGAGCGTAGTGTAGCCCCGCCGCTGCCCGGGGGTACTGCAAGCTGCGTGAAACCCCGACGCGCGGTATTCTCGCGGGTCCCTGTCTCAGGCCCATCGAATGAGCGTCATCAGCATCCAGCAGGCCCTCGCCGGCCAGCCCGCCCCCGGCAGCACCGTCACCGTGAAGGGCTGGGTCCGCACCCGCCGCGATTCGAAGGCCGGCCTGAGCTTCGTGAACGTCTCGGACGGCTCCTGCTTCGCGCCGATCCAGCTGGTCTGCACCGGTGACCTCGCCAACTATTCGACCGAAGTGACGAAGCTGAGCGCCGGTTGCTCGGTGGTCGCCACCGGCACGCTGGTGCCCTCGCAGGGCCAGGGCCAGAGCTTCGAGATCCAGGCCACGAAGGTCGAGGTGCTGGGCTGGGTGGACGACCCGGAGACCTACCCGATCCAGCCCAAGCCGCATTCGCTGGAGTTCCTCCGCGAGGTGGCCCACCTGCGCCCGCGCACCAACCTGTTCGGCGCCGTCACCCGCATCCGCCACTGCCTCGCCCAGGCCATCCACCGTTTCTTCCACGAAGACGGCTTCTTCTGGGTCAACACGCCGATCATCTCGACCTCGGACGCCGAAGGCGCCGGCCAGATGTTCCGCATCTCCACGCTCGACATGATGAACCTGCCGCGCAAGCCCGACGGCAGCATCGATTTCTCGCGCGACTTCTTCGGCAAGGAGGCTTTCCTGACGGTCTCCGGCCAGCTCAACGTCGAGGGCTACTGCCTCGCGCTGAGCAAGGTTTACACCTTCGGCCCGACCTTCCGCGCCGAGAACAGCAACACCGCGCGCCACCTCGCCGAGTTCTGGATGGTCGAGCCGGAGATCGCCTTCGCCGACCTCAACGACGACGCCAACCTCGCGGAAGCGTTCCTGAAGTACGTGTTCAAGGCCGTGCTCGAGGAGCGCATGGACGACATGCAGTTCATCGCCGAGCGCGTGCAGAAAGACGCCATCACCCGCCTTCAGGCCTTCATCGACCAGCCCTTCGAGCGCATCGACTACACCGAGGCGGTGAAGCTGCTGCAGAAGGCCCCGCACAAGTTCGAGTTCCCGGTGGAATGGGGCCTCGACCTCCAGACCGAGCACGAGCGCTGGCTCACCGAGACCCACGTCGGCCGTCCGGTGGTGGTGATGAACTACCCGGAGCAGATCAAGGCCTTCTACATGCGCATCAACGACGACGGGAAGACGGTCGCGGCGATGGACGTGCTGGCCCCGGGCATCGGCGAGATCATCGGCGGCAGCCAGCGCGAGGAGCGCCTCGACGTGCTCGACGCCCGCATGCGGCAATTCGGCCTCGACCCTTCGCATTACGAGTGGTACCGCGATTTCCGCCGCTACGGCAGCGTGCCGCACGCTGGCTTCGGCCTCGGCTTCGAGCGTCTGGTGGTCTACACCTGCGGCCTGTCGAACATCCGCGACGCCATCCCCTACCCGCGCGCGCCGGGCCTGGCGACGTTCTGATCGGCTCGTCCCGCCAGCCGCCTCGCCATGGATGATTTCGTCCTGTTCCT
>JAIXTZ010000170.1 GCA_027483745.1 Lysobacteraceae bacterium | reverse complement strand
CTGCCCGTGCTGCTGAGCTACACCACGCTCCGCAACATGGAGAAGAAGCGCGAGTTCCGCCTGCGCCAGCTGACCCAGTTCGACAAGGTCTGGGCGGTGCTTTCGCGCCTCTCGAAGCCCGGGCCCGCGGCGATTGTCGTCGTGGCCGGCGTGGCGATCTGGTTCTTCGCCGAAGCCCACGGCGACAACGTGATGATCGGCGACGCCGAGTCCGGCGTGGCCGAGCTGCGTCCGGAGTCGCGCTTCAACCAGGATGCCGCGCAGATCACCCAGCGCTTCGCGCTCGGCATCGACACCATCAACGTGATCGTCGAGACCAGCCCGGACGCCTGCACCAACTACCGCGTGATGGAGGTCATCGACCGCCTCTCGTGGCACCTCGCCAACGTCGAGGGCGTGCAGCAGGTGATCAGCCTGCCGATGGCCGCGAAGATCGCCAACGCCGGCTGGAACGAAGGCAACGTGCGCTGGCGCGAGCTGCCGCGCGTGCCGGACAACCTGCGCACGGCCACGCAGAGCTTCGAGACCGACACCGGCCTGCTCAACGCCGACTGCTCGGTGATGCCGGTGACGGTGTTCCTCACCGACCACAAGGCCACGACAATCGACCGCGTGGTGAAGGCCATCAAGGACTTCCGCGACGCCGAAGCCGAGAACGTGGCCGGCATCCGCACCGTGCTCGGTCTCGCCGAGGACGCCGCGATCCCGGACCTCGACCGCACTGGCATCCGCGAGAAGCTCGCCGAGGCGCACATGGCCGCGATGAACGACCCGTCGGCGCCGGCGCTGAACGTCGTGAACCCGCGCATCGGCACCGGCAACGTCGGCGTGATGGCGGCGATCAACGACGAGGTCCGCGAGCAGGAGCACATCATGCTGTGGCTGCTGTACGCCGCGGTCTTCGTGATGTGCCTGCTGAGCTTCAAGAACCCGCTCGCCGCCGCCTGCATCGTGCTGCCGCTGATCCTCGTCACCGAACTCGGCCACTCGCTGATGGTGGAGCTCGATATCGGCATGAAGGTCAACACGCTCACCGTGGTGGCCCTCGGCGTCGGCATCGGCGTGGACTACGCGATCTACATCTTCGCCCGCATGCGCGAGGCCATGCTCTCGGGCAAGACGCTGTCGGAGAGCTACTTCATTGCGCTGAAGACCACCGGCATCGCCATCTTCTACACCGCGCTGACGCTGGCGGTGGGCGTGGCCACGTGGATCCTCTCCGACCTGAAGTTCCAGGCCGACATGGGCCTGATGCTCACCTTCCTGTTCGTGGTGAACATGGTGGCAGCCATCGTCTTCCTGCCGGCGCTGTGCCGCTTCCTGCTGCGCCCGACCGAGAAGGACACCTGGAAGCCGCCGGCGTAAGCCGCGCGGTTCTGCGATCGCAAAGCCCGCCGAGAGGCGGGCCGGGGCAAAGACGAAGGGGCCGCGAGGCCCCTTCGTCTTTGGTGGGTAGGTGGCAGCGAGGCGGTGCGTTACGCTTTCCGCCCCCCGCACCGGCAAGGACGTCCTGTGACGCTCGCCTCCCCGTTCCGTCGCACCACCCTCTTCGTTCTGCTGGCGTTCTTTGCCGCGCTCCCCTCGTGGGCATGGTCATCGGCAACCGTTTCCCTGCCGCCGTCGATGTCGCTGGCCAACGAGGACTACAGCGCTTGGATTGCGGCGCGCAATGCAGAGTGGCGCGAAGCGTTCGACAAGGCCCCCGCCGCTTGCCAGGCCTTGGTTCGGACGGAAATCCCGCCCGCATCGGGCGCGTGGTGCCGGCAGTCCCTCGGGTACCCGGATCGAGCCATCGCCGCGGCACCGACGCTGTTGCTGGTCGCGGCGACGTCCGAGCGCGATGGGCTCAAGACCGGGCTTGGTTCCCTGCACGAGCTGGTGAACCATCCGGATGCGCTGGCGCTGGATGCATCGGGGCGCACTTACCGAGATGAGGTGTTCCACATCGTCGGAGCGGCGATGCATCGGTCGATCCTGCGCAGTGACGCCATCGACGCCATGATCGGAGACCTCACCCAGCTGTGCCTCCGGCTCCATGACTCGGCCACCCGCGGCCATTCCGGAATCGTTGCCCGCGAGGTGCACGACCACGCCACGCTCGCCTGCCTTCGAGCCACGGCCGTGCTCGAGCTGGAGCGCTACGGCGCGCCGCGCCTTGCGGCGCCATCGCCCCGGCCGTGGCCGGATGCCGAGCTCCAGAAATCACTAGGACCGGCGGTGTTCGAACTGCAGCAGCGGTTGCTCCGCGACCATGGTTTGGAGAACGGGCTGGTCGCATCGTCCTCGCTGCTGGTGATGGGGCGATTCATCACCGGCATGCTGCAGCCCTGCTACCGCTTCATCCATCGATCGCGGGAACTGGGCTGCCGCCTGCCCTGAACCGGGGGCTCACCCCCCCGGCACGTAGTACAGCGGCGACTCCGGGCCCAGCGGCGCGCCGATCAGTACCCACGCCACCAGCATCGCCGTCCATACCAGGCCGATGACGATCGAGTACGGCACCATCAGCGCGATCAGCGTGCCGAGGCCCGCCTTCGGGCGGTACTTCTGGAACACCGCGAGGATGATCAGCAGGTAGCTGTTGAGTGGCGTCACGATGTTCACCACCGAGTCGCCGATGCGGTAGGCCGCCGTCGTCAGCTCCGGGCTCATGCCGACGATCATGAACATCGGGATGAAGATCGGTGCGAGCACGCCGAACTTGCTCAGCATGCCGCTCATCGCGAAGTCGCCGAACACCACCACCAGCACGAAGGCGACGACCAGCAGCGGGACGGGCAGGTCGGCGTTGAACAGCACGCTGCCGCCGGCGTAGGCGAGCATGCGGTCGAGGCCGCTGTAGCCCATGTAGGCCACGAACTGGGCGAGGAAGAACAGCATCACCAGCACCGGCACGATGCTGCGGATGCCGTGGTTCAACGCATCGGCGAGGTCCTGCTGGCCGCGCAGTGCACCGGTCGCGAGGCCGTAGGCGAGGCCGGGCAGCAGGAACAGGATCACGATCACCGGCACGATCACGTGCGACCAGCGCGGGCCGGGCGATTCGGAGAGGCGTGGCGCGCCCTGCGCGATCACCGTCAGGGGCTCCGAGGCGAGCACCACCGCGTCGGCCGGTGGGTCGATGCCCGCCGGCAGCACTTCGATAGCCGTCTGGGTGAGCGCGCGGCCGTTCGGCAGGGTCGGCTTGCCGTCGCCATGCAGCGGCATGCCCGGGACGAGTACCGCCGTGGCCAGCAGGCCGAGGCCGACCACCATCGACGCGAGCGCCAGCCGCAGGCCGCGCCGCTCGGTGGGGGACAGGGCCATCGATGTCGCCGTGTCGTCGGCGGCCCCGACCTTGTCGCCCGGGTGCTGGCGTTCGAGCCGCGGTTCGACGATCACGTCGGTGACGAACCAGCCGGCGGCCATCACCGTGAACACCGAAACGACCTTGAAGAAGTAGTTGTGCAGGATCGACACGGAGTAGTCGGGGTCGATCACGCGGGCCGCGTCCTGCGCGAAGCCGGTGAGCACGCCGTCGCTGCCGTTCGGGAAGAAGCCGGCGCCGAAGCCGCCAGCCACGCCGGCGAAAGCGGCCGCCATGCCGGCCACCGGGTGCCGCCCCACGGCGAGGTAGAGCGCCGCCGCCAGCGGCGGCAGGATGATGTAGCCCGCGTCGGAAGCCACCGAAGCGGTGGCGCCGAGCATCACCACGGCCGGTGTCAGCAGGCGTTTCGGCGTCAGCAGGGCGAGGCTGCGCATCAGGGCGGAGAAGAAGCCGAACTTCTCCGCGAGTCCGATGCCGAGCATGGCCACGAAGATCAGCGGCAGCGCCGGCATCTGCGCGAAGTTGCGCAAGGCCGAGGACAGCATCCAGTAGATGCCGTCGGCGGTGAGCAGCGAACGCGGTTGGATCGGCGTTCCGCTGGCGACGAGGTCCAGCATCGGCCGGCCGTTGGCGTCGAGCACCGGCTGCTGCAGCGTGCTGCCATCGGCCTGCACCACGGCCTGTGTTTCCAGCACCGGCTTCACCGGCTGCACCTGCCACTCCAGCGCCGAGCCCAGGGCCGAGAGCAGCACCACGAGGAAGGCGAGCAGGGCGAACAGCAGGGCCGGCTCGGGCAGCTTGTTGCCGAGCCATTCGATCCAGTCGAGGACGCCGCGGCGTCGGGTGCCCGGCGATGCGTCGAGGGTGTCCATGGGGAACTCCTTGGAAAAAAGAAGCCCGCACGGATGCGGGCTTCTCGAGGGTGCTGGGTCGGGCTCAGGCCTGCGGGGTAGGCGCCTGGTCGCGCGACTTCCACAGCGAGTAGACGACGCCGCCGAACAGCAGGCCGAACGTCACGCCGAGGCTGATCTCGGCCGGCACCTTGCCGTCGAACAGCCAGTCGCCGAGGAAGATCTTGGCGCCGATGAAGATCAGCACGAAGGCCAGCGCGTACTTCAGGTAGTGGAAGCGGTGCACCATCGCCGCCAGCGCGAAGTACAGGGCGCGCAGGCCGAGGATCGCGAAGATGTTCGAGGTGTAGACGATGAAGGGGTCCGGGGTGATCGCGAAGATCGCCGGCACCGAGTCGATCGCGAACACCACGTCGGCGATCTCCACCAGCACGAGGCAGAGGAACAGCGGGGTGGCGAACCACACCATCTTGCCGCCGGTGCTGTCGGGCAGCTTCACGAAGAAGCGCTCACCGTGCAGTTCCTTCGTGAGCGGCATGCGCTTCTTCAGGAAGTTCAGGGCGAAGTTGTTGGCGATGTCCGGCTCGTCGTCGATCGCGTAGAGCATCTTCACGCCCGTGGCGATCAGGATCACCGCGAAGACGTAGAGGATCCACGAGAAGTTCATCACCAGCGCGGCGCCGAGGCCGATCATGATCGCGCGCAGCACGATGACGCCGAGGATGCCCCAGAACAGCACGCGGTGCTGGTAGATCCGCGGCACGGCGAAGTACGTGAAGATCATCGAGATGACGAACACGTTGTCCATCGCCAGCGCCTTCTCGACGAGGTAGCCGGTCATGTACAGCTTGACCGCCTCCCAGGCCTTGGCCTCCGGTGTCGGCAGGTTCGCGATCTGCGGGTCGATGGCCTTGTCGCCACCGTAGTTGTAGTAGATGAACCACACGGCGACGGCCCAGAGCAGGCCCAGGCCGATGTAGAGCGCCGACATCCACAGGCTTTCCTTGACCTCGATCTCGTGGGCTTCCTTGTGCAGGACGCCGAGATCGAAAACGAGGATGGCGAGGACGGCGCCGAGGAAGGCGAGCCACACCCAGACGGGCATGCCCAGCCAGAGGCCGGTCAACAGTTCCATGAATTACTCCGAAGGCAGGTCGATGGGTCATCGATGGCCGGCCTCGAGGCGAGGCGAGGAGCGTCCGTGCGGCGGGCCGGTGGATCGATGAACGACTCCGACATCGCCATGCATCACGCATGACCAGAGGGGCCCGCAGTCGTGGCCACAGTGTTGTCAGTGTGGCGTGAAACCCCGGTGAATCGGGTGCGCCCACCCCGCCCTTCAGGGACGGGCGATGGCCGTCCGCGACTTCTGCCAGCTGCGCAGGGCGATGGCCAGCACGCCGCCCAGCACCATCGCACCGCCGATCCACAGCTTCGGGCCGGGCCGGTCGCCCCAGAAGGCCACGCCGAGCCCGATGGCCAGCACCGGGGCCAGCAGCAGCCAAGGCGTGACCTGGGCCACCGGGTGACGCTGCACCAGGACGTAGTACAGCCCGTGGCCCAGCAGCGAGGACACCAAGGCGGAGTAGGCCACGCCGCTCCAGCCGATCCAGGTGCCACCGGCCAGGCTCTGCGTGAGGGGCCCTTCGATGAGGAACGACAGGCCCAGCAGCGGGCCGACGCTGATCAGGGCCAGCCAGCCCTGCTGGCTCCACGGGGTCTGGCCCTGAAGCCCGCGCATCATCACGGTGGCCAGGGCGAGGAAGCCCGCCGAGCACAGCATCAACAGTAGGGAGGCCGGGCGGTCCAGCACCAGCGGGTCGAAGCCGAGCACGAGGACGCCGGCGAAGCTCACGGCGATGGCCAGCCCGGTGCGCCAGGCGAAGCGCTCACCGAGCAACCACCACGCCAGCAGGGCCGACATCGGCACGTAGCTCTGCATGACGATGGCCACCGACGACAGGTCGCCGGCCAGCTTCAGCGCCCAGAAGCTCAAGCCGAAGTGGATCACGCCCAGCCCCACGCTGATGCCGAGCAGGCGCGGCCACTGCCCCGGCGCGGGTGCCTTCAGGAAGGGCCACAGCACCAAGGCCAGCAGGGCCATGCGCAGGCCGGTGAACAGCAAGGGTGGGAATTCCTGCAGCGCGTAGGCCGAGGTCAGGAAGTTGATCGCCCAGACGACGCAGACGATCGCGACGAGGCCGATATCGCGCGGAGGAAGGGCGTTCAATACGGAATGCCGACGCGCCGGTAGAGCTTCGAAAGCGTCCACGCCGGGCCGACGAGCAGGTACACGAGGTCGGTGAAGAAGCTCGGGCGCTTGCCTTCGATGCGATGGCCGATGAACTGGCCGATCCACGCCGCGACGAACACGACGATGGCGGTGATCAGCAGCCCGCGCATGCCGATGGTGTTGGCGAGGAACCAGCACAGCGCTCCGGCACCGACGAAGGTGACCGCCGCGCCGAGGCCCAGCGGGCGCGAGCCGCGGAAGTACCACGCGGCGAGGATCGCCATCAGGAAGCCGGCGAACGCGCCCGGTTGGAACCAGGTGCCGGGCACCGGGATCGTCCAGACCATCGCGATGATCGACCACAGGATCAGCGGCACGCAGACGAGGTGGATCGCCTGGTTGGTCGCGTTCTCGTGGTCGCGGCCGTAGTGCTCGAGCAGGGTGTGCAGGCGGCTCATGGGCCCTCCGCGGGGCGCGGGTTCAGTCGATGGCGATGCCGGCAAGGCGCTGCAGCGCCTCGGCGTACTTGGCGCGCGTCACGGCGATCACCTCGGCCGGCAGCGACGGGCCCGGCGCGGTCTTGTTCCAGTCCAGCGTCTCGAGGTGGTCGCGCACGTACTGCTTGTCGTAGCTCGGCGGGCTGGTGCCCACCGAGTAGGTATCGGCCGGCCAGAAGCGCGAGGAATCGGGCGTCAGCATTTCGTCCATCACCACCAGCGTGCCGTCGGCATCGAGGCCGAACTCCAGCTTCGTGTCGGCGATGATGATGCCGCGCTCCAGCGCGTAGGCCGCGGCGAAGCGGTAGATCGCCAGCGTGGCCGCGCGCACCTTCTCGGCGAGCTCGCCGCCGATGGCGGCGACGACCGCGTCGAAGCTCACGTTCTCGTCGTGGTCGCCGACGGCGGCCTTGGTGCTGGGCGTGAAGATCGGCTCGGGCAACTGCTCGGCCTGGCGCAGGCCCGCCGGAAGCGCAATGCCGCAGACCTGGCCGCTCTTCTGGTAGTCCTTCCAGCCGCTGCCAATCAGATAGCCGCGGGCGATGGCTTCCACCGGGAGCGGCTTCAGCGCCTTCGTCACCACCGCGCGCTTGGCGTACAGCAAGGCATCGGTGCCGGGCGGCAGCACACCGGCGACGTCGGTGCCGGTGAGGTGGTTCGGCATCAGGTGGCCGGTCTTGGCGAACCAGAAGTTCGAGATCTGGCAGAGCATCTCGCCCTTGCCGGGGATCGGGTCGGGCAGCACCACGTCGAAGGCCGAGAGCCGGTCGCTGGCCACCATCAGCAGGCGGCCGCGGCCGTCCGCGCCGGGCGGCAGATCGTAGACATCGCGCACCTTGCCGCGGTGGCGCAGGGGCAGGGCGAGGTTCGAGGTGTGCAGGGTCGTCGACACGGCGGGCAGGCGGCGCGGGGAAGCGGCCATTGTAGCGGCGCGCCCCGGCGCTCACGGCCCGCAGGCTAGAATCCGCCGCCATGAAGCCGCTCCTCGTCGCCGTCATCGCCCTCGGCCTCCCGGCCGCGGCCCTCGCCCAGACCAGTCCGCCGGCCGGTTCGCCGCGCCTGCCGCCGGCCGCCGCGCCATCGCCCGTCGCCATCGAGAAGCCGGCCCAGCTCGGCCTCTGCGTGGCCTGCCACGGCGAGAACGGCACGGCGCGCCAGCCGGGCACGCCCCATCTGGGGGGGCAGGACGAGGCCTACCTCGCGCTCGCCTTGAACGCCTACCGCGACGGCAGCCGCAAGGCGGCGGCGATGAACGCCATCAGCAATGCACTGCAGCCCGACGACATCGAGGCCCTGGCGCGCTGGTATGCGGCGCAGCCGGGCTTCCGCCCACCGGCTGAGCGCTGAGATGCGCTGGTACGGCACGATCCTTGGGTTCCTCGCCGGCTGGCTGCTCCTGCGCCATCCGGCCGGGGGCGTGTTGGGCGCGCTGATTGGCATGGGCTTCGACCGCGGCTGGTTCCGCCGCGGTGGGCCGGACCCCTACATGGTGCTCGACGTTGACCCCAGCGCCGACGACGAGACCATCCGTCGCGCCTGGCAGCGCCTCGTCTCGCAGTACCACCCGGACAAGCTCGAAGGCGCCGCGCCGGAACTGCGCGCACAGGCGGACGAACGACTGCGCGAGATCAACCGCGCCTACGACCTCATCCAGCAGCGTCGGCGCGAGCGCTGAGCGCCGCAGCGCGGCGCCCACGCGCCTTTCCCGAATCGATCCGCCCAGCGAGCCCCGTCATGTCGAACTGCGTCATCGCCCCGTCGATCCTCTCCGCCGACTTCGCCCGCTTGGGCGACGAGGTCAACGCTGTTCTGAAGGCGGGTGCGGACTGGGTGCACTTCGACGTGATGGACAACCACTACGTGCCGAACCTGACCATCGGCCCGCTGGTCTGCGAGGCCCTGCGCAAGCACGGCATCACCGCGCCGATCGACGTGCACCTGATGGTGGAACCGGTCGACCGCATCGTTCCGGATTTCGCCAAGGCCGGCGCCTCGGTGATCAGCTTCCATCCCGAAGCCAGCCGCCACGTCGACCGCACGATCCAGCTCATCAAGTCCCACGGCTGCCAGGCCGGCCTCGTGCTGAACCCGGCCACGCCGCTCGAGGTCCTCGACTACACGTTGGAGAACCTCGACCTCGTGCTGGTGATGAGCGTGAACCCCGGCTTCGGCGGCCAGAGCTTCATCGATTCCGCGCTGCGCAAGATCGAGGCGATCCGCAAGCGCATCGATTCAAGCGGCAAGCCCATCCGTCTCGAAGTGGACGGCGGCGTCAAGGCCGACAACATCGGCCGTATCGCGGCCGCGGGTGCCGACACCTTCGTCGCCGGCTCGGCCATCTTCAATGCGCCGGACTACGCCGACGTCATCGCGACGATGCGTGCCGAAGTGGCCGCCGCCCGCGGCTGAGCCGCAGCGCCGGGCCATCTCGGCATCACTGGGCGGCGTCGGCACGCGGCCGAGGAATCGCGCCAAGGCCAGCGCGGCATCGCGGGGCGGTTCACCGAAGTGCGCGCCGCGGGGCAGCGCGGCGCCGGGGGGCAGTTCGATCTCGAGGCTCATCGGGACTCCTTTCAGCGGGGGTCGGTGGCGCGCAGCACGAACAGGGTGGCGAAACACAGGCCGAGTCCGAGCCAGAGGGCGCCGCGTTCGGCACGGAATCGGGGTGAGGCGGTGACGCGGTGATCGCGCCCTACCGGGGCGCGTCGGAAACTCGATGTGGGCATGGGGGCATCCTCCGTGAGCTGCATTTCATCCGTGCGAAATGCCGTGCGCCGGCCGCCTCGCGGCGGGCTTGGGACGCGTCATGGCAAATCGCGGGCAGCGCCTTCCTGCGCAGGGAAGCGCCGCTAGACTGGCGGCCATGACCCACGCCATCGCCATCGTCGAAGACGAACCCGCCATCCGTGACAACTACGCCGAGGCCCTGCGCAAGCACGGCTTCGCGGTGTCGGCCTATGCCTCTCGCCCGGAAGCCCGTGCCGCGTTCGCCGCCAAGCTGCCCGATCTCGTGATGATCGACGTCGGCCTGGGCGACGAGCTGGAGGGCGGCTACGAGCTGTGCCGCGAGCTCCGGGCGCGCTCGGCCAGCCTGCCCATCCTCTTCCTGACCGCCCGCGATTCCGAGCTCGACGTGATTTCCGGCCTGCGCCTCGGCGCCGACGACTACCTGAGCAAGGGCGTCTCGCTGCCGCACATCACCGCGCGCATCCACGCGCTGCTCCGCCGGGTCGAGGCGCTGCGCGCGCCGGCCACCCGCGATTCGGTGATCGTCCTGCGCGGCCTGAAGCTCGAGTTCGAGCGCATGCAGGTGAGCTGGAACGGCGAGGCCGTGCCGCTCACCGTCACCGAGTTCTGGATCGTGCATGCGCTGGTACGCCACCCGGGCCACGTCAAGAACCGCGAGCAGCTGATGCGCGAGGCGCAGGTCGTGGTCGACGACGCCACGGTGACCTCCCACATCAAGCGCATCCGCCGGAAGTTCCAGGCCATCGACACTGCGTTCGACGAAGTCGATACGGTGCACGGCGCCGGCTACCGATGGCGGCCATGAGCGGCACACGCCGCTTACCGAAGCCGATGGGCCCGGCGTGCGACTGAGCCTGCGTCGCCAGCTCCTGCTGCTCGCACTCGTCGCGCTGGTGCTGCCATGGGCCGCGTGGCAGGCCTTGGTGCAAATGGAGAGCCTGCTCCGCCAAGGCCAGCAGCAGGCGCTGGAAGCCTCGGGTGAGGCCCTCGCTCGGAGCCTTGCCTTGCGGTCGGCCGTGCTGCCGCCGAGCGGACCGTCGCTGCCGGTGCATGCCCTGCCGGCGTCGCCGCGTCTCGATGGTGACGTCGCTGATTGGGGTGACATCGCTTCGCCCTTGGAATCGGAGCGCGCGCTCCCGGGGGTGCGGTTCGCCGTCGGGCACTACAACGACCGTCGCCTGATCTTCGTCGCTGTCGACGACGCGACGCCGCAGCGCGGCGAGGCGCATTGGCCCGGCGACCTCGCGATCGATGCGGTGCTGCTCGAACTCGACACCAGCCTCGGCCCGATGCGTCTGAAGATGGCGGCGCGCGCCGATGGCGGCACGCGCGCGGCCGCTCCCGACGGTGGCGCTGCGCCCGTGCTCGCCGAAGGCGGATGGCGCGAGACCGCCGGTGGGTATGCCGTCGAGCTCGCCTTGCCGCAGGGCCTCGCGCTCGACGCGTTGCGCATCATCCGTCGCGATGCCGATGGCGGCGGGGGCGTCACCGAGTCCGCGTCTCCACGCTTCGCCCTGTACCGCCCCTCGCCGCGCCTGCAGCGAGAGCTCGGCGCCCTGGTGCCCGGCGAGGTTCGCGCTGTCGTGGTCGATGCTCGCGGATGGACCTTGGCAGCGGACGGCACGCTGCGCGCGGACGCCGCCGGCGATGACGTGCTGTCGTGGCGGCGCCTGCTGTATCGCGCGATGCTCGATGCCGCCAAGCTCGATCCGCCGGATGCGGCGGCCTCCCCTCGGCGTGACGATCGTCCCGAGCGGCTTGCCGCCGCGGAGGGTCGGGTGGATTCACGTTGGCGCCGTGATCCCCAAGGCACGCGGCTGATCCTCAGCAGCGCGGTGCCGGTGCGCGTGGACGGCGAGGTTCGCGCGGTGCTCCGGCTGGAGCGCAGCAACGCCGAAGCCCTGCTGCTGGCCGATCGAGCGGCAGCGCACCTGCTCGGCCTGACGCTCGTGGCTTTCCTCGCCTCTGGCGGCGTGGCCTTCCTGTTCGCCACGCGCCTTTCCCAGCGCATCCGCCGGCTGCGCGATGCCGCCGAGCAGGCGCTTGATCGCAGCGGCGAGGTGCGGCGATTCGAGGTGTCCACGGCTCGCGATGAGATCGGCGATCTGTCGCGCAGCTTTTCGCAGCTGCTCGACGAGATCGCGGCCTACACCAGCTACCTGCGTTCGCTCAGCAGCAAGCTCTCGCACGAGCTGCAGACGCCGTTGGCCATCGTCCGCAGTTCGCTCGACAACCTCGATCTCGCCGCGCTGCCGGCCGACGCGCGGCCCTACGTCGCCCGCGCCCGCGACGGCGTGGAGCGCATGGGGCAGCTCGTCCGCACGATGAGCGAGGCGACGCGCATCGAGCACGCGATCGCCGCGGCCGAGCACGAAGCGTTCGATCTTTCGCGTCTGTTGGCCGATGTCGGTGAGGGCTACCGCGACATGCTGTCGCCGCGCCGGCTGCGGCTGGAGGGCCTCGACGGTGCCTGCCCGATCCATGGCGCCCCGGAGCTGCTCGTCCAGGCCCTCGACAAGCTGGTCGACAATGCCCGCGGATTCACGCCGCACGACGGCGAGATCGGCATCGCATTGAAGCGTGGCGTCCGCGACGTGGCGATCGAGGTCCGCAACACCGGGCCGCGCCTGCCTGAGGCCATGCGCCATCGGCTGTTCGATTCGCTGGTTTCGCTGCGTGAGCGCTCTCGGACCGCGGATGGCGCCGTCCATCTCGGCTTCGGCCTCCATGTCGTGAAGCTGGTCGCGACCGCCCACGGCGGCATCGCGGAGGCGGACAACCTGGAGGACGGCAGCGGCGTGGTGTTCCGCCTGCGGCTGCCGTTGCGTCGTGCGCCGGGAGGCGACGGCGCCCGGGGCTGACCGGCCAGGGTGGGGCCGTCCGTGGCCCCCGTTTCGTCCCTGTCGATGCGTGGCGAAGTCTGTCGCCTCTCCATGACAGTTCGTCGGGGCCGCGCTGGCATACTGCGGGGCCCTCCGATCCGCGGCCTCTGCCGCTCGCCACGCCTCGATGGACACCGCTGAGTTTTCCCGCCTCGCCGCCGAAGGCCACAACCGCATCCCGGTCGTGCGCGAGGTGCTCTCCGACCTCGACACCCCGCTGTCGGTCTACCTGAAGCTGGTCGACGGCCCGAACGCCTACCTGTTCGAGTCGGTCGAGGGCGGCGAGAACTGGGGCCGCTACAGCATCATCGGCCTGCCGGCGCGTCGCACCTGGTCGGTGCATGGCCATGCGATGACCACGCGCGAGTTCGGCGAGGTCGTCGAGACGCGCGAACTGGCCGATCCGCTGGGCGAGGTCGAGCGCCTGCGCGCGTCCTATTCGGTGCCGCGCATCGACGGCTTGCCGGGCTTCACCGGTGGCCTCGTTGGCTGGTTCGGCTTCGAGTGCATCGGCTACATCGAGCCGAAGCTTGCCAAGCCGGTCGCGCCCGACCACCTCGGCACGCCCGAGATCTTCCTGATGCTCAGCGAAGAGCTCGCCGTATTCGACAACCTCAAGGGCAAGCTCTACCTCGTCGTGCATGCCGATCCGGCCGAGCCGCAGGCGCTGGCCCGCGCGCAGGCGCGGCTCGATTCGCTGGTGCACCGCCTGCGCCATGCCGGGGCCAGCTATCCGGACGTGCTCGATGCGGGCGTCGTCGATGAATCGGATTTCGTCAGTGGCTTCAGCAAGGACGGCTTCAAGGCCGCCGTGCTAAAGGCCAAGGACTATATCGCCGCCGGCGACGCCTTCCAGGTGGTGCTCAGCCAGCGGCTGTCGATCCCCTTCAAGGCGCGGCCGGTCGATGTCTATCGCGCGCTGCGGGCGCTGAATCCCTCGCCCTACATGTACTTCCTCGATACCGGCGCGCTGCAGGTCGTGGGTTCGTCGCCGGAGATCCTCGTGCGCCAGCAGCAGGGCACGGTGACGGTTCGCCCGATCGCCGGCACGCGCCCGCGTGGCGCCACGCCCGACGCCGACAAGGCGCTGGAAGCCGAACTGCTCGCCGACCCGAAGGAGCGCGCCGAGCACCTGATGCTGATCGACCTCGGCCGCAACGATGCGGGCCGCGTCAGCGAGGCGGGCAGCGTGCGCGTGCCCGAGCAGTTCGTCATCGAGCGCTACAGCCACGTCATGCACATCGTTTCGGAAGTGCAGGGTCGCTTGAAGGATGGTCTGTCCTATGCCGACGTGCTGAAGGCGACCTTCCCGGCGGGCACGGTGAGCGGTGCGCCGAAGATCCGCGCGCTAGAGATCATCCGCGAGCTCGAGCCCCACCAGCGCAACATCTACGCCGGTGCCGTCGGTTACGTGAACTGGTGGGGCGACGCCGACACCGCCATCGCCATCCGCACCGCGGTGATCACCGGCGGCCAGCTGCACGTGCAGGCGGGTGCCGGCATCGTCTTCGACTCCGATCCCGAGAAGGAGTGGGAGGAGACGATGAACAAGAGCCGCGCGCTGTTCCGCGCGGTGGCGCAGGCGGCGAAGGGCCTCTAGAGCCCGCTGGTATCACCTGTTGATCTGGCCTCTGGCACACTGCGCCCCGCTCGAGAATTCGCCGCGTCCCCGATAGCATCCCCGCCGGAGCCCGTTGTGCTGCTGATGATCGACAACTACGACAGCTTCACCTTCAACCTCG
>JAIXTZ010000271.1 GCA_027483745.1 Lysobacteraceae bacterium | reverse complement strand
CGTGTTGGTGCAGGAGGTGATGGCGGCGATGACCACCGCGCCGTCCTTCAGCTTGGTGCCGGCGAAGTCGGCCTCGCCCGGGGTCTTGGCCGTGGTCTTGGCGGCGCGCGCCTCGGCCATCGGCTTCAGGGCCTCGCGGTAGACCTTCTGCATGTCGGAGAGCAGGACGCGGTCCTGCGGGCGCTTCGGGCCGGCCAGCGAGGGCAGCACGGTGCCCATGTCGAGGCTGAGCGTCGAGCTGTACTCGGCTTCCACCGAGGGGTCGCGCCACAGGCCCTGGGCCTTGGCGTAGGCCTCGACGAGGGCGATCTGCTCAGCCGAACGACCCGACAGGCGCAGGTAGTTCAGGGCTTCGCCGTCGATCGGGAAGATGCCGCAGGTGGCGCCGTATTCCGGGGCCATGTTGGCGATGGTCGCGCGGTCGGCCAGCGGCAGCTGGTCGAGGCCGTCGCCGTAGAACTCGACGAACTTGCCGACCACGCCGTGCTTGCGGAGCATCTGGGTGACGGTGAGCACGAGGTCGGTGGCGGTGGCGCCTTCCGGCAGCTTGCCGGTGAGCTTGAAGCCCACGACCTGCGGGATCAGCATCGACGAGGACTGGCCCAGCATCGCGGCCTCGGCCTCGATGCCGCCCACGCCCCAGCCCAGCACGCCGATGCCGTTGATCATCGTGGTGTGCGAGTCGGTGCCGTAGACGGTGTCCGGGAAAGCGTGCTCGACGCCGTCGATGGTGCGGGTCATGACCACGCGTGCCAGGTTCTCGAGGTTCACCTGGTGGACGATGCCGGTGTTCGGCGGCACGACCTTGAAGTTGTCGAAGGCCTTCTGGCCCCAGCGCAGGAAGCTGTAGCGCTCCTTGTTGCGCGAGAACTCGATGGCGCCGTTCTCGTCGGCAGCCGAGGGCTTGCCGAACACGTCGACCTGCACCGAGTGGTCGATGACGAGCTCCGACGGGATCAGCGGGTTGATGCGCTTCGGATCACCGTCCTTCTTCTTGACGGCGTCGCGCATGGCGGCGAGGTCGACCACGCAGGGCACGCCGGTGAAGTCCTGCAGCACCACGCGGGCCGGCATGAAGGCGATCTCGGTGTCCGGCTCCTTCTTCGGCTCCCACTTCGCGACGGCCTCGATGTGGCCCGCGTTGACGGTGACGCCGTCCTCGCAGCGCAGCAGGTTCTCGAGGAGGATCTTCATCGAGTAGGGCAGGCGCTTGATGTCGAAGCGCTGGCCCAGCTTGGGCAGGCTGTAGAAGGCGTAGGACTTGCCGTTGACGGCAAGCGTGTCGCGGGTGGCGAAGGAGTCGCTCATGGATGGCTCCAGGCTGGTGGTGCGGCGAAAAGGGTCCGGTCGCACCGCCTCACGGCGGGGCGCTGGCAGTCGTGAATTATGCCGGAAGCGGCCTCGGTCCGGGGCGGCCTCAGTCGAGTGGCGACAGCAGCTGGTGGGCGGCTTCGGTCATGGCGCGGCGCCGGAGCAGGAAATCCAGCCGGCTGCCGCCCATTTGGCGCCAGAGCACCGCGGCCCGCAGACCGCAGAGGAGCAGGGCGCGGACCTCGGCGACGATCGGCGGCTGGCCGAGGTAAACGGGGTTGCCCTGCACCAGCACCCGCTGGCCCAGCGGGCTCACCTGCTCGGCATAGAGATCGCCGAGCCGGTTGATGACGGTGGGGTGCATCGGGCCGAGGTGCTGGCGCTGCCGTTCGACGTCGCGCAGCGTCGACTGCACGCGCTCGCCAGCGGTGGGGTGGCGCACGAAACTGCGCTCCAGGGCCAGCAGGGTCAGGCCCATGCGCCCGACCGCAGGGTCCTTCGGCCCATGGCCGAGCAGGGCGAGCAGTTCCCGGAGACCACGGTCAAGCCCCCGGCCCACCGACTCACTGCCGCCGTAGATGGTCTCGGCGTCGTCGGCCTCGAAGCGGAACAGGCTGTCGAAGAGGACCGACTCCGGATGCTGTTCCGTTTGCCCCAGCGAGGCGAGCTGCTGAACGAGTTTCAGCGATTGCGCCAGGGCGGCGAGGGCGATGACGCGTTCGATCATGGGCAAACAGAGGCAGGAAAAGGGGCGAGGGCGGCGACGGTGGTTCGGAGTGGATCGAGCGGGGCGTCGGTGGCGGCGATCACCGCGCCACCCAGGCACTCGTCGCCACGGTAGAGCACCAGCGATTGGCCGGGCGTGACGGCGCGCTGGGCGTCGTCGAAATGGACGTCCACGCCATGATCGTCGCGCGGCAGGACGGTGCAGGGCTGTGGCGGTTGGCGGTAGCGCACCTGCGCCTCGCAGCGCAGCGGGAAGGCCGGCGGCTCGCCGGCGATCCAATGGAAGGCTTCGCTGCGCAGCAGCGTCGACTTCAGCAAGGGCGTGTCGCCCTGCTCAATGATCAGCCGGTTCCGCCCGGTGTCCTTGCCAACGACGAACCATGGGGCGTCGGGTCGGCCACGAACGCCGCCGATCCGCAGGCCCTCGCGCTGGCCCAGGGTGTAGAAGGCGATGCCGTCGTGGCGGCCCAGGACGTGGCCGTCGGCGTCGACGATCTCGCCGGGGGTGATGGCGATGTACTGCGCCAGGAACGCGCGGAAATCGCGCTCCCCGATGAAGCAGATGCCGGTGCTGTCCTTCTTCTTCGCCGTTGCGAGGCCCAGCCGGGCGGCGATGGCCCGCACCTCGGTCTTCGGCAGCTCGCCCACCGGGAACAGCGTGCACGCCAGCTGCGACTGACCCAGTTGGTGGAGGAAGTAGCTCTGGTCCTTCGAGGCGTCGACACCGCGCAGCAGCCGCCAGCGCCCGTCGACCTCGTCCACGCGGGCGTAGTGCCCGGTGGCGATCTTTTCTGCGCCCAGCGCCTTTGCCTCGTCGAGGAAGGTCTTGAACTTGATCTCGCGATTGCAGAGCACGTCGGGGTTCGGCGTGCGCCCGGCCCGGTACTCGGCGAGGAAGGTCTCGAACACGCCGGACCAGTAGTCCGCGGCGAAATTGCGCGCGATGAAGGGCAGGCCCAGCTGGCCGCAGACCTTCAGGGCGTCCCGGCGATCGTCCTCGGCGCGGCACTCGCCGCTGCCGTCCTCGTCCCAGTTCTGCATGAACAGGCCGGCCAGGGACTCCCCGCGCTCGCGCAGCAGCCACGCCGCCACCGAGGAATCGACACCGCCGGACATGCCGACGATGACGCGTGCCGCCACGGCATTCACCGCCAGCCCCTCACAGCGCCGCCACCGACTCCAGCGGCAGCCGGCGGCCGTCGAGGGCGTCCTGCACCACGCGCCAGACCAGCGGACTGCGGTGTTCGGCCTCGCGGGCGCTCAGTTCGGAAGGCGTCAGCCAGTGCGCTTGGATGATGCCGGCATCCAGCGGCCGCTCGGGGTGGTGGGCCACCGGCTCCGCGGTGAAGGCGAGGCGCAGATAGGTGCGGCCGGTTTCGGGTGCCTGCCATTGGTAGGCACCGACGAAGGCGGTCAACCGCACCGTCCAGCCGGTTTCCTCCAGCGTCTCCCGAACCGCGGCATCGACGATGGCCTCGTCGGGCTCCAAGTGGCCCGCCGGCTGGTTCAGCACCCGGCGGCCACCGACCTCTTCCTCCACGACCAGTAGGCGGCCATCACGGAAGACGACGGTCGCGACGGTCACGTCGGGTTGCCAGAAGCGGCCTTGGCGATAGCTCAACGCGGACTCCGCGGCCGTGCGGCGGCCGGATCGGGGAAAGCCCGCATTGTGACGCCGGCATCTGGCAGCGTCCACGTTCGCGCGCCGCGCTTCCGGCCCTTGCCGTCGCGCTCCGAGCGCCTCATATACTGGCCCCATGAGCCAACACGAACGCCCCGATTCCGAACATGAACGCGGCCTCGCCGTCGAGACGGCCAAGCCCGAACTGGAACGCCCATCGCTGTACCGGGTGGTCCTGTTGAACGATGACTACACCCCGATGGATTTCGTCGT
>JAIXTZ010000325.1 GCA_027483745.1 Lysobacteraceae bacterium | reverse complement strand
GCGGCGGCCACGATCTTCTCGACCGAGGGCAGGTACTTCATCTCGAGGCGGAACAGCGGGATCGGCACGTCGTAGCCGGTGACGCGCTCGACCGGCGCGACGAGGTCGTACATCGCGTGCTCGGCGAGCCGCGCGGCGATCTCCGCGCCGAAGCCAGCGGTGCGACAGGCCTCGTGGACGATCACGCAGCGGCCGGTCTTGCGCACCGATTCGTGGATGGTGTCGAAATCGAGCGGCTTGAGCGTGGCGACGTCGATGACCTCGGCGCTGATGCCCTCCGCCGCGAGCTTCTCGGCGGCTTCGAGGCATTCCTTCACCTGGGCGCCCCAGGTCACGAGGGTCACGTCGGTGCCGTCGCGCAGCACGAAGCAGACATCAAGCGGCAGGGCTTCGCCGTCGTCGGGCACCTCTTCCTTGTATTGGCGGTAGATCCGCTTCGGCTCCATATAGATCACGGGGTCCGGGTCGCGGATGGCGGCGAGCAGCAGGCCGTAGGCGCGCTGCGGCGAGGAGGGCATCACCACGCGCAGGCCGGGCACGTTGGTGAACATGGCCTCGTTCGCTTCCGAGTGATGCTCGGGCGCGCGGATGCCGCCGCCCCAGGGCACGCGCAGCACCATCGGGCAGGTGAGGCGGCCGCGCGTGCGGTTGCGGAAGCGCGCCGCGTGGCAGATCAGGTGGTCGAGCATCGGGTAGACGAAGCCGTCGAACTGCACTTCGGCCACGGGCTTCATGCCCTGCGTGGCGAGGCCGACCGTGAGGCCGGCGATCGTCGTCTCGTCGAGCGGCGTGTCGAGCACGCGGTCCATCCCGAAGCGCATCTGCAGGCCGGCAGTGGCGCGGAACACGCCGCCGTTCACGCCGACGTCCTCGCCAAGAACCAGGACGCTCGGGTCGTTCGTCATCTCGTAGGCCAGCGCCTGGGTAATCGCTTCGATCAGGGTGATCGTCGGCGCGGTCGTCTCGGCGCTCATCGGCGGCTCTCCCAGTCGATGGCGTCCTCGCGCTGCGCGGCGAGGTCGAGCGGCAGCGTCTCGTAGAGGTGGTCGAACATGTCGGTGACCGGCGGCGGCGGCACCGCGAGGTAGGCGTTCACCTCCTCGTCGACGCGCGCGTTGCACACCTCGCGCCACGCCAGCTCTTCGGCCTCGCTCCACACCCCGAGTGACGTGAGGTAGGTGCGCAGGCGCACCAGCGGCTCGCGCGTCCAGGCCGCCTTCACCTCCTCGTCGGGGCGGTAGCGGCGGGCGTCGTCGGCGGTGGTGTGGTCGGCGAGGCGATAGGTGACGAACTCGAGCACGCTGCCGCCGTGGCCGGTGCGCGCGCGTTTGAGCGCATGGTCCATCGCGGCGCGCACGGCGATCAGGTCGTTGCCGTCCACCTGCACGCAATCGAGCCCGCCCGCGAGACCTTTCTGGGCCAGCGTGCGCGCGCCGGTCTGCGCCTTGCGCGGCACCGAGATGGCCCACTGGTTGTTGATGATGCACAGCACGAAGGGCAGGCCATAGGCGCCGGCCGAATTGATGGCGGCGTAGGTGTCGGTCTTGGAGCTGCCGCCGTCGCCGACGCAGGCCACGGCCACGCGGGGCTCGTCGCGCAGCTTGAAGGCGAGCGCCGCACCGGCCGCGTGCAGGCACTGCGTGCCGATCGGCACGCACCACGGGTAGTCGTGCGCGGGGCCGGAGAAGTGGTTGCCGCGCTCGTCGCCACCCCAGTACATCAGCACTTCGCGCGGCTTCACGCCGCGGACGAACTGCGCGCCGTATTCGCGGTAGCTCGGTGCCAGCACGTCGTCGAGCTGCATGGCGCTGCCGATGCCGATGTGGGTGGCCTCGTGGCCGAGGCAGCTGGCATAGGTGCCAAGCTTGCCGGTGCGCTGCAGCGCCACCGCCTTGGTGTCGAAGGCGCGCACCAGCAGCATCTGCTTGAACAGCGCGACCAGCGCCTTCGGGTCCTTGGCGAATTCGGGCAGGTCCTCGCGCAGCAGGCGCCCGTCTTCGCCGAGGAACTGGACGTAGTCGATCTCGAACGTCGCTGCCGTGCGCATCCGCGGGGCTCCCGCTTCAAGGGTCCTGCTTGATAGCAGGGTGTCCCCGGAAAGAACAAGGCCCGGACGGGCCGGGCCTTGTTCAGGGCGTGCCGGCTTGGGGATCAGCGACCGGGGAGGCCGACGACCGCCTCCGCGCGGTCCGCGTTGTTGCCCTGCACCACGTCCGGGCTTGAGGAGCCGATGCGTGCTTCAAGCGCGAGCGGCGTCGGCGCAGCCCCGTCGCGCTGCAGCGCCCGCACGATGATCGGCGGCAGCAGCGAGGCGTTGGCGGGGTAGAGCAGCCGGCACCCGATCACGACACCCTCCGCGCCGCCGCCGAGCGGCGAGCGGGTGCAGCTCCAGCCGATCGCCACCACGGCGCTGAGCAGACGCGGCGGACCGCGGAACACCATCTCCATGCGCACGTCGCGGGCGGTGGCCGGGCCGCGGTTGGCCGACAGCACCGCGAACGCGGTGAGCGGGGTGGTCAGGCCCCTCGGCGGCGCGACGACCTCCACCGCGAGGTCGGCCGGCGCGGCCAGCGTGGTCGTGGTGGCGACGCTGTTGTTGTCGACGACCGGGTCGGCGCTGGCGGCGTCGGCGGTGGCGCGCAGGCCCAGCGTGCCGGGCGTGGTGAGGGACGCGGCCGGCACGGTGAGGTCGAAGGTCGCCGTTGCGCTATTCGGAACGGTGGAGCTGACGCACTCGGCTTCCGTGCTGCTGCCGATGGTGCGGAAGGCGCTGCAGGTCCACGGTCCCGACGCGGCGACGCCTACCCCGGCGATCGCGCGGTCGAACACGATCTTCACGCGGGCGTTCGCCGCGGCGTCGGGTCCGCCGTTGCGGAGCACCACGCGGATCGGCAGGTCGCGGCCGGTCGCCGCGGGGCTGGACGATTCGATCGCGAGCCGGAGATCGGCCGTGCGGAAAGCGCCCTCGACGAGGCGCACCACCACCGGATCATGGTCCGAGGTGCGCACGGCCGATTGGCCGAAGCGCGTCTCGGAGAAATCAGCGTTGATGGCCGCGTGTTCGGTGACGACGCCCAAGGTCGAGGCGAACACGGCGGCGTTGGCGACGACGTGGTCGAGCGATTGCGCATTGCCTTCGAAGCTGAAGGAGTAGCGGTCGGCTTGCGGAATCAGCGTTGTCAGGGTGGTGAGCGGGCGCGTCACCGGGCTGTCGGCGTACTCCAGCACGGTGCCGGGACCGGCTTCGCGGCCGGTGATGATGCCCATCGAATCCACGAGGCCGTCGCTGAACTCGAAGGCGTTGAAGTCACCGACGAGGATCATCCGCTCGCCCGCATCGGCCTGCTGGCGCGCTTCGATCCACTGCGCGAGTTCGAGGGCCTGCGCCGCCCGCTTCGCACGCACGCGCTGGCCGCTGGTGGCCCAGCCTGCCGAGCCCGGATCGGTCTCGTTGACGCCGTTGAGCGAACGCAGGTGGTTGACCACCACGGTCAGTGGCGCGCTGTTGCCGTTCGCCGAGGCGATGCGCGTGCGCACGGCCAGCGACGGCCGGTCGTTGAGCAATTCGCTGCTGCCGTCCGGGTTGGTGAAGCGCGAGTCCTTGCCGACCTGGGCCACGTCGAGCACGGTCACGCGCGGCGTGCCGGGGCGAACTTCGCGCTCGCTGACGAGCACGCCGACGTCGATGCCGCCGACGTCGTTGCCTTCGAGCATGCGGGCGGCGTACTGCGGGTTGCTGCCGCACGCACCGGAGACGTTGGCGTTCACCGCGTCCGCAAGGCGCTGCAGCGTGGCGAGGTTCTCGACTTCGACGACGCCCAGCACGTCCGGCGTCTTCAGGAAGCGGCAGATCGCCTCGCTGGTGTCGACGAGGCGCGCTTCGAAGGCCGCCGTCGTCAGCACCGGCTCGCCGACGGCCGGGTCGTTCACGTTGTCGAAGAAGCGCAGCAGGTTGAAGCTGGCGACGCTGATCGCATCCGACGGCGCATAGGCGACGGGCTTCGGCGCCGGGCCGCCCGGCAGCAGGCCGGTGGCGTCACCAGCGAGCTGGCCGGGATCCGGCAGCAGCGTGTAGACGCCGCTGCCGTAGTCGAGCACGCCGGTGAGCGAGGGCAGGGCGGTGCCGGCATCGGCGGCCACGCGCGCGGCGCCGAGCTGGGCGTCGCTGTCGATGCGGATCCGCTCCGGGTTGGTGTCGAAGCGCGGCACGCCGGCCGGGGCCGTCGCGGCGATCACGTCGGTGACGGCGATGCCGGGTTCACGGAAGGGGCGCGGCACGCCCTGCAGCACGGCGTGGAAGACGCCGTCCGTACCAGTAACGGTGGCATTGGCTTCGCTGAGGAAGGCGCCGGACGCGGCGACGGTCACCAGCGGGCCGGTGCTGACGCGCATGCCTTCGTAGCGTTCCAAGGCTTCGAGCGCGCTGGTCGGCGCGGCCAGCGACGGGTCGATGGTGATCGGCGCGGGCAGCGCGACGCCGGCGGCGCGCAGGCTGACCTGCACTGTGACGCCACCGCCGCCGGTGATCTCGGTGAGCGGGCGCTGGTTGAGGTTGCTGCTCGGGGTGAAATCGACCACGCGGCCGGAAACGCGCACGCGGTTGCCCACGGCGACGGCCGGGAAGGCCGTGCTGCCGGTGAACACGAACAGGCCCTCGGAGGTGGCCGGGTTGCCGTCGTCTTCGCCGTCGGCGGTCTGCACGAAGAACCCGTTGCTGCGGCGCGCGGTGATGACGCCCTCGGTCACGACCACTTGGCCGTCGAGCGGCGAGATCGAACCGCTGCCCTGGATGGCGTGGATCGGCACGACGACAATGTCGTCGTTGCGGAGGGTGCCCGTGGCTTCGGCATCGCCGACGGTGGCGCCGGTGACGTTGGTGATGCGGACGACGAAGGTTTCGTCCGGTTCGGGCGTCGTGTCGCCGGTCAGCGCGACATCGAACGTGGCGGTGCGCTCGCCCGTGGCGATCACGAGGCCGGTCGCCGAGGCGGCGGTGTAGTCGCTGCCGGCCACGGCGGTGCCGTCGGCGGTGGCGAGGTCGAAACGCACGCCGCCCGACGGCGCCGGAGCGCTCAGGGTGACGGTGAAGCGCAGCGTGCTGCCGCTGGCGTCGCCTTCCTCGATGGCGGCATCGGCGATCGCCAGCACCGGGATGGCCGGGCCGCTGCAGGGCGCGGCGGCGATGGCGGTGTTCCGCGGGGACGGGGCGGCGAGGTCGAAGTCGGCGCTGTTGTTGCCGCTGTCGGTGCAGCCGGCCGCCTTGCGGATCGCCGCGGTGGTGTTCGACAGCGCGGCGGTCGGGGCCGTTTCGGAACAGTTCGCGCTGCCGAAGCCGACGAAATCGAGCACGCCGTCCGCGGCGGTGGGACAGGCAACGGCCAGCGTGACCTGCGTCCCGACGAGGGCGACTTTGCCGGCGGTGCCCGACATCGCGATCGTGCCGGTCGCGTCCGGCGTGGGCAGTGCCGCAGCGGCCGTGTTCGTGCCCGCGGCCTGCTGGACGAGGTAGTACTGGCCGGGCTGCAGGGTGCCGGTGAGGTTGGTACGGTTCCAGGTGGTGCCGGTGCTGCTGGCGTACTGCACCGAGTGGGTCGACAAGTCGACAGCCGTCGAGCCGGCGTTGAACAACTCGATGAAGTCGTTGCGCAGCGGTGCGCCCGAATTGCCACCACCGCCGTAGACCTGGCTGATGACGACCTGGGCGTCGGCCGGGCTGGCCAACACGAGGATGGCCGCGCAGAGCGCAGCCGGCGGACGGAGGCGGATGGGCCGCATCGGGAGGTCCTAGGCAGGGGGAGGGGGCGGCGGAATGTGCCGGGGGTCACGCATTTTACGGCGCTTGATGACGATTTGTTTACCGTTGGTTCATTCGAGTCGGTGCGCGCCGTCATCGAGACGCCTCCGCAAGGCCTAGACTCACCGCCTTCACGCGAACCACCCCATGCCCGAACACCACCCCCCTCTCGATCAGCGCCCGTTGGAAGCCGGCATCACGACGGACCTCCGCGACCGGCTGAGCTATTCCGGATACCTGCATTTGGACGTGCTGCTGGCCGCCCAGCAGCCGCGCAGCGCGCCGGACAACCACGACGAGCTCCTCTTCATCGTCCAGCACCAGACGTCGGAGCTGTGGATGAAGCTGGTCATCGCCGAACTTCAGGCGGCCATCGGCCATCTGCGGGCTGATCGGCTGGACCGCGCGCTGAAGGGCATGGCCCGGGTCAAGCACGTGCAGAAGCAGCTGATCGAGCAGTGGAGCGTGCTGGAGACCCTCACGCCCAGCGAGTACGCCGGCATCCGCCCGCACCTCGGGCCGTCCTCGGGCTTCCAGTCGCTGCAGTACCGGATGATCGAATTCCTGCTCGGCAACAAGAACGCCGCGATGTTGGCGGTGTTTGCCCACGAACCGGGCGACCACGCGGCGCTGGCAGCGGTCTACGAGGCGCCCAGCCTCTATGACGAGGTGCTGCGTTTCCTCGCCCGGCGTGGCCATGCCGTGCCGGCCGACCTGCTGGCCCGCGACGTGCGGGAACCCCACGCGCGCCACCCGGATCTCGTGCCCGTGCTCGTGGGCATCTACGCCGAGACCGCCACGCACTGGGATGCCTACCACCTGTGCGAATCGCTGGTGGACCTCGAAGTGAACTTCCAGCTGTGGCGCTTCCGGCACCTGAAGACGGTGGAGCGCATCATCGGTTTCAAGCCGGGCACCGGCGGAAGCTCGGGGGCGGGCTTCCTGAAGCAGGCCCTGGACCTCACGTTTTTCCCCGAACTGTTTGATGTTCGGACGGCCCTTGGCGCCGGCTGACGACGTGGTTTTCACGGGCTGCTGACGCCGGCCCGGTTTTAGTCGCGGGTCTTTCCCATCCGGTGACCCCCGCGTGACCACGGCTGTTCCTGCCCCCACTGCGCCCCGCGGCGCCCTGATGCGTTTCCTCGACGGCGTCGAAAAGGTGGGCAACAAACTGCCCGACCCGGCGCTGCTGTTCATCCTCCTGATGCTGGTGGTGTTCGGCCTGAGCTGGGCGCTCTCCGGCGTGACCTGGGAGGTCGTCGACCCGCGCACCCAGGCGCCGCTGGTCATCAACAACCTGCTCGGTGGCGACGCGCTGGTGGCGTTCCTGTCGAACATGGTCAACGCCTTCGTGAACTTCCCGCCGCTCGGCGTGGTGCTGGTGTCGATGCTGGGCCTCGGTATCGCCGAGCACACCGGCTTCATCAACGCCGTCCTGCGCGCGCTGATGGCGATCACGGTGAAGCAGCTGATGACGCCGATGGTGGCCTTCGTGGCCATCCTGTCGCACTACGCCGTCGACGCCGGCTACGTGCTGGTGATCCCGCTGGCCGGCGTGATCTTCCACGCCGCCGGCCGCCACCCGCTGGCCGGTATCGCGGCCGCGTTCGCGGCCGTTTCCGGCGCCTACAGCGCCACCTTCTTCCTGCCGACCAGCCTCGACCCGATGCTGGCCAACATCACCATGGCCGGCGCGCAGATCCTCGATCCGGCGCACCAGGTGGGTTCGGCGAACAACCTGTACTTCACCTTCGCCTCGGCCGGCTTGGTGATCGCCATGGTGTGGGCGCTGACCGACCTCGTCATCGAGCCGCGCCTGAAGCGCACGGCCGCCATCGATGGCGACCTGTCGGCCATCGAAGCTTTCCAGCCGCTGTCGTCGCAGGAGCGAACGGCGATGTGGGCGGCGCTGGGCTCGATGCTGCTCGGCCTCGTGCTGCTGGCGCTGACGGCCCTGCCGGAGACCTCGGCCTGGCGCTCGCCCACCACCGGTGGCCTCGAGTCGACCGATGCACCGCTGATGCGCTCGATCGTGCCGCTGATCTTCGTGCTCTTCCTGCTGCCCGGCGTCATCTACGGGATCATGGCGGGCACCGTGAAGACCCACCGCGACGTGATTGCCGGCATGAGCAAGGCCATGACCGGCATGGGCTACTACCTCGTGCTCGTCTTCTTCTGCGCCCAGTTCATCGCCGCCTTCGGCCAGTCGAACCTCGGCGTGCTGCTCGCCCTCGAGGGCGCCGAGGTGTTGAAGGCCGCGGCCCTGCCGGCTGGCGTGACCATGGTCGGCATCATCCTGCTCACCGCGTCGGTGAACCTGGTCATCGGCTCGGCGTCGGCGAAGTGGACGCTGCTCGCGCCGATCTTCGTGCCGATGCTGATGCAGCTTGGCATCTCGCCGGACCTCACCCAGGCGGCCTATCGTGTCGGCGATTCCAGCTCGAACATCATCACCCCGCTGATGCCGTACTTCCCGCTGGTGGTCGTGTTCTGCCAGCGTTACGTCAAGAACACGGGCATCGGCACGGTGGTGGCGATGATGCTGCCTTTCACGATCACCTTCCTCGTGGTGTGGAGCGCGTTCCTGCTGCTCTACTGGTCGACGGGCCTGCCCTTGGGGCCCGGCGCCAGCTACGTCTACCCCGTGCCTGCCGGCTGATCCCTACGCTTCGCCCGTCTGACGACGCCCCGCCTCGTGCGGGGCGTTTTTTTTTTTGGCCCCGTCGCCCCCGGGCATGGCGCACCGCGGTTTGACCTTGGCTTTCACAAACGGTACACAGTCGCGGCCCCGGCGCCTGTTGTCGGGCCTCTCTTCCTGACGAACCAAGGGGATACCGCATGAGCGGTGCTGCAACTTCCGCGACGGCCACGCCGCCGCCGGCCTTCGACCAGCTGCTCGGCCATCCGAAGCCGCTGTGGATGCTGTTCATGTCGGAGTTCTGGGAGCGCTTCGCGTTCTACGGCATCCGCTGGGCGCTGGTGCTGTACATCGTGGCGCAGTTCCACGGCGGCGATGCGGCGGGTCAGCAGCCGGCCGGCCTCATCTACGGCTCCTACCTCGCCCTCGTCTATGCCGCCGCCATCTTCGGTGGCCTCGTGGCGGACAAGTTCCTTGGCTACCAGCGCTCCATCCTGGTCGGCGCGGTGTTCATGGCGGCAGGCCTCTTCATGATCGCCGTGCCCAACGAGACCGTCTTCAAGCTGGGTCTCGCGACCATCGTTGTCGGCAACGGGCTGTTCAAGCCGATCATCTCGACGCTCGTCGGCAAGATCTACGCCACCGGCGACGAGCGCCGCGATTCCGGCTTCACGATCTTCTACATGGGCATCAACCTCGGCGCGATGGTGTCGCCGATCCTGACCCAGATCCTCGCCGCCAAGGTGTTCGGCACGGAGGCGATGCCAGCCTACAAGGTCGTGTTCATCGCCGCGGGCATCGGCATGGTGATCTCGCTGTTCTGGTTCTGGCTCGGCCGCGCCCAGCTCAAGGGCGTCGGCGAGTCGCCGGAAGGTGCGAATGGCATCGGCCGCATCGTCGCCGTGTTCGTTGGCTGCGCCGCCGCGGTGCCGTTGGTCTACGCCCTGCTGGCCATGGGCGCCGCGACGCTGCAGATCATCCTGACCGTGATGTTCGTGGCGCTGGCCGGCATGCTGTTGGTCGAGGGCATCAAGAACGGCGCTCAGGCCCGCGACAAGGTGATCGCCATGCTGATCATCTTCGCGTTCAACATCCTGTTCTGGATGTTCTTCGAGCAGGCCGGCAGCTCGCTCACCTTCCTCGCCGACCAGATCGTCAACCGCGACCTCGGCTTTATGACCTTCCCGACGGCGTGGTTCCAGTCGGTGAACTCGGTGGCCATCATCGTGCTCGCGCCGATCATCGCCTGGGGCTGGGTGAAGATGGGTTCGTGGAACCCGTCGATCCCGCGCAAGTTCGGCCTCGGCATCATCTTCAACGGCCTCGCCTTCCTGCTGCTGATGATCGCCCTCGGCAGCATGGTCGATCCGGAGACGATGAAAATCCCGTTCTGGACGCTGTTCGCGGTGTACTGGATCCAGTCGATCGGCGAGCTCTGCCTGTCGCCGATCGGCCTGTCGATGGTGACCAAGCTCGCGCCG
>JAIXTZ010000097.1 GCA_027483745.1 Lysobacteraceae bacterium | reverse complement strand
CCGATCGTGCTGTCGAAGCTCAAGGAGATGGGCCGCCTGAAGAAGGGCAAGCGCATTGCCCTGCTCGGCATCGGCTCGGGCTTGAACTGCTCGATGGCGGAAGTGGTCTGGTAAGGCCCACCGCCGACTGATGCAACGCGAGGGCCGGGCGACCGGCCCTCGTCATTGAAGCGGCCCGCGGGAATCGCGCGCGCCGCGCAAGACCAAAGGATTCCGATGTCGTTCCCGCTCGATACGCTCCCCGACTACCCCTTCACCCCGCAGCGCTTCGAGCGCGGCGCCGGCATCGCGATGAGCTACCTCGACGAGGGCCCGCGCGATGGCGAGGTGGTGCTGAGGCTGCACGGCAACCCGTCGTGGAGCTTCTACTGGCGCCACCTGGTGCTGGGCCTACGCGACCGCTACCGCTGCATCGTGCCGGACCACGTCGGCATGGGGCTCTCGGACAAGCCGGACGACAAGCACTACCGCTACACGCTGCAGTCGCGCATCGAGGACCTCGAGAAGCTGCTCGAGCACCTCGGCATCACCGGCCCGATCACGCTGGCCGTACACGACTGGGGCGGCATGATCGGCTTCGGCTGGGCGCTGAAGCGCCGCGGGCTGGTGAAGCGCCTGGTGATCACCAACACCGCCGCCTTCCCGTTGCCGCAGGAGAAGCCGCTGCCCTGGCAGCTGCAGCTCGGCCGCAACTACAACATCGGCGCGCTGCTGATCCGCGGCTTCAACGCCTTTGCCGCTGGCACCATCGACCAGTGCGTGAGCACCAAGGTGTCGCCGGAAGTGCGGGCGGCTTACGTGGCGCCGTACAACTCGTGGAAGAACCGCATCAGCACACTGCGCTTCGTGCAGGACATCCCGCTGTCGCCGAAGGACAAAGCCTGGGCCTTCGTCGAGGAATCGGGACGCACGCTGCACGAGTATGCCGATCGCCCGGCCTTCATCGGCTGGGGCCTGCAGGACTTCGTGTTCGACAAGCACTTCCTCGATGGCTTCACCCGCGCGCTGCCGAAGGCCGAAGTGATGGCCTTCGAGGATGCCCACCACTACGTGCTGGAAGACAAGCACGCGGTGCTGGTGCCGGCGATCCGCCGCTTCCTCGACGCGAACCCGCTCTGACCCCGCGACCATGACGGCGACCGCCAACATCGCCGCCGTGCTGCCGCGCATCGCGGCCGAGCGCCCCGGACAGCCGGCGATGCGCTGCCCGGGCAAGGCCGGCCCCGACGGCATGGCGCGCTACGACGTGGTGCTGACCTACGGCGAGCTCGACCGCCGTTCGGATGCGATCGCCGCCGGCCTGCAGGCCTACGGCATCCGTCGCGGCATGCGCACCGTGGTGATGGTGCGGCCCTCGCCGGAGTTCTTCCTGCTGATGTTCGCGCTGTTCAAGCTCGGCGCGGTGCCGGTGCTGGTCGATCCGGGCATCGACCGCCGCGCGCTGAAGCAGTGCCTCGACGAGGCCGCGCCCGAGGCCTTCATCGGCATCCCGCTGGCGCAGTTCGCGCGCCGCGTGTTCGGCTGGGGGCTTAAGACGATCCGCCGCGTGGTCACTGTCGGCACGCGGGCCTGGCCGCTGTGGGCCGGCGAGACGCTCGCCCGACTTGAGCGCCAGGGCGCCGCCCTGCTGGCGGCGAAGGCCGCGCGCGGTGAGGCGACGGCCATGCTCGCCGAGACGCACGGCGACGAAGTGGCGGGCATCCTGTTCACGTCCGGCTCGACCGGCGTGCCCAAGGGCGTGGTCTATCGCCATCGCCACTTCATCGCGCAGATCGACCTGCTGCGCGACGCCTTCGGCATCGCGCCGGGCGGCGTCGACCTGCCGACCTTCCCGCCCTTCGCCCTGTTCGATCCGGCCCTCGGCCTCACGTCGATCATCCCGGACATGGACCCGACGCGGCCGGCGAAGGCCGACCCGCGCAAGCTGCACGACGCCATCCGCCGCTTCGGCGTTACCCAGCTGTTCGGTTCGCCGGCGCTGATGCGCGTGCTCGCCGAACACGGCGAAGCGCTGCCCACCCTGCAGCGCGTGACCTCGGCCGGCGCCCCGGTGCCGCCCGATGTCGTATCGACGATGCGCCGGCTGCTGCCGCCCGACGCGCAGTTCTGGACGCCCTACGGCGCCACGGAGTGCCTGCCGGTGGCGGTGATTGAGGCCCGCGAACTTGAGACGACGCGCGAGGCCACCGAGGGCGGTGCCGGCACCTGCGTCGGCCGCCCCGTCGCGGCGAACACCGTGCGCATCATCCGCATCCTCGATGACGCGATTTCCTTCTGGCGCGACGATTATGTGGTCGGGTCAGGCGTGATCGGCGAGATCACCGTCGCCGGCCCGAGCGCCACCGATGAGTACTTCGCACGCCCCGAAGCCACGCGGATGGCGAAGATTCGCGAACGCATTTCGGCGCGCGAGGAGCGCATCGTCCATCGCATGGGCGACCTGGGCTACTTCGACGCGGAAGGCCGGCTGTGGTTCTGCGGCCGCAAGGGCCATCGCGTGGAGACGGCCGGCGGCCTGATGACGACCGAACAGATCGAGCCGATCTTCAACACGCACCGCCGCGTGGCGCGCACCGCGCTGGTGGGCGTCGGCGCGCGCGGCATGCAGGTCCCGGTGCTTTGCGTCGAGCTGAAGTCCGGCGTGCCCGACAGCGAATGGGTGCACGTGCAAGCCGAGCTCGAGCGGATGGCGATGCGTGATCCGAAGACCGCCCGCATCCACCACTTCCTCCGCCACCCGGCCTTCCCGGTGGACATCCGCCACAACGCCAAGATCGGCCGCGAGCAGCTCGCCGAGTGGGCCAAGGCCCAGCTGCGCGGCATCCTGCACTGAACCGCAACGCCGCCCACGGAACCCTGACGGCATGAAGATCCTCGTCACCGGCGGCGCCGGTTTCCTCGGCCAGGCAATCTGCCGCGGCCTGCAAGCGCAGGGCCACACGGTGGTGAGCACCCAGCGCCGGCGCTCCGCGGAGCTCGATGCGATGGGTGTCGAACAGCGGCTGGGCGACCTCGCCGACGCCGCCCACGTGCAGCGGGCCCTCGAGGGCGTCGAGGCCGTGTTCCACAACGCGGCGAAAGCTGGCCACTGGGGCAGCGAGCAGAGCTACATCGATGCGAACGTGACCGGCACGATGAACGTGCTGGACGCCTGCCGCGCGCACGGCATCACGCGCCTCGTGTACACCTCGACGCCGAGCGTGGCGCACAACGGCCGCGTGCCCTGCGAAGGCGGCAACGAGATCACCACGCCCTATGCCCCGACCTTCAAGGCGCCCTACCCGCGCACCAAGCAGATCGCCGAGAAAGCGGTGCTGGCCGCGAACGGCACGCCGGTCGCCGGCGGCGGCACCTTGAGCACCGTCGCGCTCCGCCCGCGGCTGATCTGGGGTCCCGGCGACACCAACCTGCTGCCGCGCCTCGTCGAGCGCGCGCGCGCCGGCCGCCTGCGCTTCATCGCCGGCGGCCACAACCGGATGGACACCAGCTACGTCGACAACGCCGCCGATGCCCATCTGAAAGCCTTCGCCGCGCTGTCGCCCGGGTCGGCCTGCGCCGGCAAGGCCTACTTCATCTCGAACGGCGCACCGCAGCCGGTGCGCGAGATCGTCAACGGCCTGCTGGTCGCCGCCGGCGAGCCGCGGGTCGAAGCCAGCGTGCCCTTCGGCGTGGCCTATGCCGCCGGCGCGCTGTGCGAAGCGCTGTGGCACGCGCTGCCGCTGAAGGGCGAACCGCCGATGACGCGCTTCGTCGCCGAGCAGCTGGCGACGCCGCACTGGTACGACCTCTCCGCCGCGAAGCGCGACTTCGGCTACGTGCCGCAGGTCAGCGTGGCCGAAGGCCTGTCGCGCCTCACGCGCTGGTGGCGCGACACGCACTGAGTTGCGGCATGCTCCGGCTTTCCCCGGCCGGAGCCCCGAGCATGCGTCGAACCGTCCTCGCGTCGCTGATCCTCACCGCCCTCGCCCTGCCGGCCTGCACGCCGCCGTCGAACGAGGCGACGTCCGCAACGTCGACCGCGACCACGACGGCCTCGGTCCACCTGCTGGTGGCTGCGCGCATCGCCGCCAGCGACACCGCGGACGCCAACGCGATGGTTTGGGATGACTCTGGCCGCATCATCGCAATAGGCGGTGCCGATGACCTCGCCGCCCGCTTCCCGACAGCGACGCGCCATGACGCCGGCGACGGCGTTGTGATGCCTGGCCTGATCGACGCGCATGCCCACCTGATGAATCTCGGCTTCGCCCTGCTGCGCGCCGACCTCGTCGGGGCGTCGAGCAAGGCGGAGATCATCGAGCGCCTGCAGGCCTACGCCGCGACGGTGCCCGCCGACGCCTGGATCATCGGCCGCGGCTGGGACCAGAACGACTGGCCCGAAAAAGACTTCCCGACCGCCGCCGATCTGGATGCCGCCTTCCCCGATCGTCCGGTCTGGCTGGAGCGCGTCGACGGCCACGCCGGCTGGGGCAACAGCGCGGCAATGCGCGCCGCCGAGGCAAAGCACGGGAAATCCTTCGACGGCGATTGGCAGGTGGATGGCGGCCGCATCCTGCGCGAGGGCGACAAAGCGACCGGCGTCTTCATCGATGCGGCGGCGACCTTCATCGACGCCGCCGTGCCAGCACCGTCCGAGGCCCTGCGCGAAGAGGCCTTCGAGCGCGCGCTGGCGGCCGCAGCCGCCAGTGGGCTGACGGGCGTGCACGACATGGGCGTCTCGCGCGCTGACCTGGCGCTGTACACGCGCTTCGCCGACGAAGGCCGCTTGAGCCTTCGCGTCGAAGCCTATGCCGACGGCGACCGCGACGCCCTGGCCGACCGCTGCGCGCAGGGCCCCTACGTGCACGACGGTGGACGGCTCGCGATGCGCGGGGTGAAGGTCTACATGGACGGCGCGCTGGGCAGCCGCGGCGCCGCGCTGATCGCCGACTACAGCGACGAGCCCGGCCACCGCGGCCTGCTGCTGATGCGGCAGGAGGCGCTCGAGACGCTGCTCGCCAAGGTCAAGGGCTGCGGCCTGCAGGCCGCTACGCATGCGATCGGCGACCTCGCCAACCGCCTCGTGCTCGACGGCTACGCCAAGGTGCTGGGCCCGGACGCGGCCACCCTCGACCACCGCTGGCGCATCGAGCACGCGCAGGTGGTGTCGCCGAAAGACCTGCCGCGCTTCGCCGAGCTCGGCGTCATCGCTTCGATGCAGCCGACGCACGCCACCTCGGACATGCCGTGGGCCGAAGCCCGCCTCGGCGCCGAGCGCATCCGCGGCGCCTACGCGTGGAAGACCCTGAAGGACGGCGGGGCCCGCCTCGCGCTGGGTTCCGACTTCCCGGTGGAATCGGTCGACCCGCGCCTCGGCCTCTACTCGGCGGTGACGCGCCAGGACCTCGAAGGCCTGCCGCTCGGCGGCTGGCAGCCGCAGGAGCGCCTCACCATGGTCGAGGCGCTCGCCGGCTTCACGGCCGATGCGGCCTTCGCCAATCGCCGCGAGGGCGAGATCGGCCGCCTCGCCGAGGGCTACCGCGCCGACTTCGTCGTGCTCGATGCCGACCCGGCAGGCATCGACGCGACGGCCGTGCCGACGCTCGTCGTGCGGTCGACCTGGGTGGACGGCGAGCCGGTCTACCAGCGTCCTGCGCAGGCGGCGCCCTGACGAACGGCGCGACGCGGCTCAGCGCCCGTCGCGCTTCCAGGGCCGGATGAGGCCCGGACGGCCGCCCGCATCAAGGCGCGACGATGGCACGGTCCGGCCATCGCCCGTCGTCGTTGATCGCAGACTGTGGGTCGCGGCACGGGGCGCTCCACTGCGACGCAGACCGGCCGGCAGCTCCGGCGCCGCCACCTCGCGCCATTGCCCCGCGGCCAGACCGTCCAGCGCGTAGGGGCCGATGGCCTCGCGCACCAGCCGGAGCGTGGGCAGGCCCACCGCGGCGGTCATGCGCCGCACTTGCCGGTTGCGGCCTTCGCGGATGACGAGCCGCAGCCACGCGTCAGGCACGGTCTGGCGCACCCGCACCGGCGGGTCACGCGACGGCAGCCATGCGGGCGCCTCGACCACCGCGACTTCGGCCGGCTTCGTCGGGCCGTCGTTGAGGACGAGTCCCTCGCGCAAGCGATGCAGCGCGTCCTTGGTGGGCGTGCCTTCCACCTGCACGAGGTAGGCCTTCGGCCAGTCGAACTTCGGCGAGCCGATGGCGGCCACGAGGGCGCCATCGTCGGTGAGCAGCAGCAGGCCTTCGCTGTCGAAATCCAGCCGCCCCGCGGCATAGACCCCTTTCGGCAATCCGTAGCCTGCCAACGTCGGCCGCGGCGGGACGCTGCGGTCGGTGAACTGGCAGAGCACGTTCATCGGTTTGTGGAAGGCGACGAGCATGCCGCCAGTGTATCGGCGCCACGCCGAAACCCTCAGGGCGCCGGGGCAAGGTACTTCGCGAGGAAGCCCAGAAGGCGGCCGTAATAGTCGCGGCGGTTCTCCGGGGCGTAGTACCCATGCCCTTCGTTCGGGTAGATCACCATCTCGGGCGGGTTGCCCGCCTCGACCAGCGCCCGCGCCATCATTTCGGTGTGCTCCTTCGGCGCGCGCTCGTCACGATCGCCGGCCGCGAGGAAGACCGGCACCTTGATCGCGGC
The DNA here is from genome assembly GCA_027483745.1 of Lysobacteraceae bacterium. Next base: position 10,513 of record JAIXTZ010000097.1, on the reverse strand, counting down.
GGCCTGCTTGGTGGGCGAGATCGCCTCGAGTCCGGTGGTGCCGACGAACTCCTCCAGGAAATTCTCGCCGGAGCGGGTTTCACCGATGTCGCCGGTGCGGAACATCAGCGCGAGGTCGTAAACGCCGATGTTGCCGGCGACGCAGCGGTAGAGCGTGGGCTCGCGCACCGCGCCCATCAGGGCCGCGTAGCCGCCGTAGCTCGACCCATAGAGGCAGATCCGCGTCGGATCGGCGATGCCCTGCGCGACCGCCCAGCGCGTCGCATCGGTCAGGTCGTCCTGCATGAGTCGCCCCCACTGGCGCGCGCCCGCGTCGTTGAACGCGTCGCCGAAGCCGCCGGACCCGCGGAAGTTCACCTGCAGCACGGCGTACCCCTGCGAGGCTAGGAGCTGCACTTCGCCTTCGTAACCCCAGGTGTCCTGGATGCCGAACGGCCCGCCGTGCGGATGCACGACCAAGGGCAGGTTCTTCGCCTCGGCGCCGCGCGGTACGGTCAGGAAACCGCGCAGCTCGACGCCGTCACGCGCCTTGAGCGTGATCGGCGTCTCCGCCGCCATCTGCTCGGGGTCGATCCACTCGGCGGCGCTCAAGACGAGCTCCGCCTGCTTGCCGACCGTGTCGAACAGGTAGTAGTCGCCGGGGTTGCGGTCGCTGCTGACGAACACCAGCTGCAGGCGGCCGTCGTCGGTGACGCTGCGAAGCGTGACGCGATGCCCCGGGAAGGCGGCCTCGAGGCTACGCAGGCTGCGCGCGGCCGGATGCTCGGGGTCGAACCACACGCTGCGCGGCACGCCATCGACGAAGCGGACGCCGATCGGCTCGCCGGTACGGAGATCGCGCAGGATCTCGTCGGGATCCGCCACGGGATCGCGCAGCAGGCTGCGGCGCTCGCCGCTACCCACGTCCATGGACTCGAGCGCATCGGGCCCGCTGGGCTGGGTCGTCCGAAGGAAGGCGGTCCGGCCATCGGCGGAAAACCCGACCGGCTGGACGACGCGCCCGCTGTCCTTCTCGCTGTTCAGCAACTGCCACTCGGCCCCATCGGCCGCTCGGTAATAGGTGATCGTGTGGTTCTCGATGTCGAGGCCGGTCGCGAACCGCACCTGCCCGTCGGGGTCGGCGAGGAAGGACGCGCGGCGCACGGGAGCGCGCGCCACCACGCGCCGCTTGCCGGTCTCGACGTCCATGCGCTCGGCGCGGGTCATCGGCTCGGCCGTCGCCTCGGTCGCATACGCCGACACCAGCGCATGCTGGTCATCGTTGCGGAGGCCGTCCATCAGGAAAACGAAGCTCGAGCCGTCGTCGCGCTGGCGGATCATGGTGCCGGTCTGCTGGGTCCGAGCGCGCGGGCCCGCGAGGATCTCCGCGTCGCCCTCGGCATCCAGCGCATAGACCTCACCCGTCGGCAGCGGACGTTCGCGCTGGTCGAACCGCTGCCCGATCGACAGCAGGATTCGAGTGGGATTGACCCATTCGAACTCGGCCACATGGGTCTTTCCCTCCATGCGGAAGACCGACGTGATCTGCTTGTCGGCGCGGCGCATGACGACCAGGATGGTCTTCTCGCCCTGCGGCACCGAGGCGGCGAAGTAGTCGCCGTTCGGCGACAGCGCGATGTCCTCGAACGACGCCTGGCGGACAACACGCTCGATGGCGTCGCTGAGCGGGACGGCGACCACCGACGGTGGCGTCGACGCGGTGGCCGGTTGGAACGCGGCGGCCATCAGCAGGGGAAGAAGGGCGAGTAGGGGGCGGGTCGGTCGCATCGGGCGTCCTTGCTGGGGGGAGAGAAGCAGGCGCCGGCATCGCGTCCTGCAATGGGGATGTCGAGCGTTGGCGATCCGCCGCACGACGTCAAGTCGGCGGGCGACGACCGGCCGTAAACTCGGCGGCCGAGTCCCCGGAGCTCACGATGCACCCCCTTCGACGCCTCTACGGCTACGCCCGCGCGTACCGCCGCAACGCCGTGCTCGGCACCGTCTATTCGGTGCTCAACAAGATCTTCGACGTGCTGCCCGAGCTGCTGATCGGCGTGGCGATCGACGTCGTGGTGAACCGCGAGGACAGCTTCATCGCCCGCTTCGGCATCGTCGACCCGATGGACCAGCTGGTGGCGCTCACCGGCATCACCATCGCCATCTGGGTGCTGGAATCGCTGTTCGAGTACCTGCTCGCGCTGAAATGGCGCGGCCTCGCGCAGGACCTGCAGCACGAACTGCGTATCGATGCCTATGCCCACCTGCAGCAGCAGCCGCCGGCGGCGATCTCGGAAGCCCGCAGCGGCCGCCTGATGGCCGTGCTCAACGAGGACGTGAACCAGGTCGAGCGCTTCCTCAACACCGGCGCGAACGAGCTGATCCAGGTGGTCGTCGGCTCGCTGATGGTGGGGGTGTTCTTCTTCGCGATGACGGCGAGCCTCGCCGCGCTGGCCCTGCTGCCGGTACCCCTGATCCTCATCGGTGCGTTCTGGTTTCAGCGTCGCCTGCAGCCGCGCTATGCCGCCGCGCGCGAGGCGGCGGCCACGGTGTCGGCGCGGCTCGACAACAACCTCGCCGGCATGGCCACCATCCAGGCCTACACCGCCGAGGACGCCGAGCTGGCGCACGTGCGCGCCGCCTCCGATGCGTACCGCCAGGCGAATGCGGAAGCCATCCGCTTCGCCGCGGCGATCACGCCGGTGATCCGCATGGCAGTGCTGGCGGGCTTCGCCGTCACCCTGCTCTACGGCGGCTGGCTCGTGCTCCAGGGCCAACTCGGCGCCGGCAGCTATGCCGCGCTGGTGTACCTGACGCAGCGCCTGCTGTGGCCGCTCACGCGCCTCGCCGAGATGACCGACCTCTACAACCGCTCGATGGCCTCGGTGCAGCGGGTGATGGACCTGCTCGACAGCCCCGTGCCTTCCCCGCCGCCGGGCCGCATCGAGGCGCGCCCGGTGGGCGCGCTCGGCTTCGAGCACGTCCGCCATGCCTACCAGGGCCAGGTCGCCGTCGACGACGTGAGTTTCCACGTCGGGCCCGGCCAGACCGTCGCGCTCGTCGGCGCCACGGGGGCCGGCAAGAGCACGCTGCTGAAGCGGCTGCTGGGTTTCCTCGAACCGCAAGGCGGTCGCATCACACTTGACGGCCGCGACCTCGCCGACGTTGATCCGCGCTCGCTGCGCCGCCAGCTTGCCTACGTCGCGCAGGAGCCCTTCCTCACCGACGGCACGGTGGCCGAGAACATCGCCTACGGCGACCCCACGCCCGACGCAGCGCGCATCGAAGCCGCCGCGCGCGCCGCGGAAGCGCACGACTTCATCGCCGCCCTGCCCCGCGGCTATGCGGCTGAAGTGGGCGAGCGCGGTGCGCGGCTCTCGGGCGGGCAGCGCCAGCGCATCGCGCTGGCCCGCGCGCTGTACCGCGACCCGGCCGTGCTGGTGCTCGACGAAGCCACCTCGGCCATCGACAACGAAACGGAAGCCGCGATCCAGCGCTCGCTGGCCAGGCATGCCCAGGGGCGCAGCACGCTGGTCGTGGCGCACCGCCTGAGCACGGTGCGGCACGCGGATGCCATCCACGTGCTGGAGAACGGCCGCATCGTCGAGTCGGGCACGCACGAGGCGTTGCTCGCGCGGGACGGCGCGTACGCGGCGCTCTGGCGCCTGCAGACCGGCGAGGCCTGAGCCCAAAAGAAAACCCCGGCCGAAGCCGGGGTGTTCGTCGGTGGCCGTGCTTCCGGATTTACTCGGAGAACGCCATCACCTTCAGGGTGAACTTGCCCATCGACTCGTCGCCGCTGCCCAGCGAACCGACGCGGATCGTGTAGGCGCCGTCCTGCGCGGTCTCGACCACGGCGAGCGGGTTGAGGTTGCCGTCGGCGCGGTCGTCGTTCTCGATCGCCTTGGTGCGGTCCGGATTGAAGACCGTCACGACGCCGTCGAAGTCCTCCGAGGTGACCGAGACGATCAGGAACTGCCCCGAGCGCGCCTCGACCCGGTAGTCGCGCGCCACGCCACCGTCGTCGCGCGGCGAGTCGTTGGCGGTGAGCTCGCCCTGCACGGTCTGGCCGACACGGATGGTTTCGGGGGCGGCGACCGCGAGGCCGGCGAAGGTGAGCGTGGCGAGGGCAAGGGCGATACGGCGCATCGAGGGTCTCCTGGGGGCTCGCCGCCCCGGGCGGGGCGGCGTGAAGAGAAGTCTAGGCGCCTTCACCCGCCTTCCACCATGGCCGGATCGGGCGGATTCCGGGCGATGCGGGGCGCGTTCAGGCCTGAGGCTTGCGAAAGCGCAGCGTCATCCGGTCCGACTCGCCAATGGCCTCGTACTTGGCCTTGTCCTCGCCTTCCGGCACGTTGAGGTTGGGCGGCAGGGTCCACACGCCGTTCGGGTGGTCCTTGGTGTCCTTCGGGTTGGCGTTGATCTCGCTGCGCTCCTCCAGCACGAAGCCGGCGCCTTCGGCGAGAGCGATCACCTGCGCCTCGCTGACGTAGCCGTTGATCTGATCGCGCGGCACGTCGGCATTCGCGCGGTGCTGCTCAAGGCCGAGCACGCCGCCCGGCTTCAGCACGTCGAAGAACGCCTTCATCTGGGCTTCGGCCTGGCCATTGCGCATCCAGCCGTGCAGGTTGCGGAAAGTCAGGACCGCGTCCACCGAGCCCGGCTCGCCGTAGACCGGCGCCGCGGGGTCGACTTCCCGCAGCACGACGGCGTCGAACTGGGCGGGCGCCGCGGCGAGACGCTCACGCAGCTTGGCGTTGTCACCGGTGAAATACTCGCGGGCACGATCCGAGGTCGTCTTCGCCGGGTCGGTGATGGCCGCGACGTAGGTGCCGCCGCCCTGTTTGATCCACGGGGCCAGGATCTCGGTCCACCACGCGCCGCTGCCGGGGCTGACCTCCAACACCGTCATGCCGGGCTGCAGGCCGAAGAAGGACAGCGTTGCGCCAGGGTGGCGGAAGCCATCCCGCGCGACGTTGGCCGGGGTGCGCCACTCGCCGGCGATCACGGCATCCAGCGCGGCCTTGGCCTGCTCGTGGGCGTCGTGCGTGGCGGCGTCCGCCGGCTTCGCGCCGCCGTGGTTGTGCGCGAACGCGGCCGGAGCGATGGCGGCGAGCAGGGCGATGCAAAGCAGGGAGCGGCGCATGGCGGAACCTCGGTGTGGGAAAGAAGGAGGCGTGAAGGGTGCGCAGGCCCGCGTTACGGGCATGACAAGGCGCGGTATCTTGGGGCCCTCGGCCGGCGACGGCCGCTTTCCGGAGCGACGGCATGACGCCTCCATCCTCGGAAGAAGCCCCGCGCGGCGAGTCACGCCCCCCGCGTGTGGGAGCCTTCCGGCCGCACGGCCGGACGACGCTGTGGGCCGAGGGCGCGGTGGTGCACGTCCTCGCCGAAGGGCCGTTCAACATGGAGGCCGCGGACCGCTTCTCGGACGAGATGGTCACGCTCTACCGGCAGCTGCCGCCGGGCCAGCGCTTCGTCAACCTCACTGAATTCCGCGGCAGCATGATGGCGACGCCCGAGGCTTGGCAGCATCTCGCCACCCACCTCGCCCGCGTGGATGCCAGCGGGCTGCCCCTGGTCGCCACCGCGTGGATCGCCGCGGCGGACGTGGAAGGCCGCAGCCTCTTCATGCCTCGTGGCACCGCGCTGTTCGCGGCGCGCGGCCGCGTGTTCGACGTCTTCGACGACGCCGCGAAGGCCGAGGCTTGGGCCCGCCGCAAGCTCATGAGCTGACGACACCCGGGGCCGCACGACGCCGACCGGCCGCATAGCAGGCGCAGGCTGCGGCCTCCAGGCGGGCGCGGTCGAGGATGTGCAGTTCGCCGCGCGCATACCGGATGATCCCGGCGCGATGCAGCTGCCCCGCGGCGATGGTGACGGCGCTGCGCTGCACGCCCAGCAGACCGGCGAGGCGGAGGTGGGTGAAGCGGAGCTCCGAGGCGCCCACCCGGTCCTGCGCGCGCAGCAGCCACAGCGCGAGGCGGGACGGCAGCGAATGGAAGCGCGTGCAGGGAACGGCCTGCGCGACCTGCGCGAACAGTCGCGTCACCGCGCGGTCCACCAGACCCCGCAGCACCGCGCTGGCGTCGAGCTCGGTACGGAATCGCGGCACGCCGATGCGCCAAGCGCGGCCGCCGACCAGGACGACGGAATGCGTTGCAGGGGGCGCCGCGCCCAGCATCAGCATCGCCCCGTCGACGCCCTCGCGGCCGATCACGGCGACTTCGAGGGCATCGTGCCCCCCCACCGCCGCGAGCACACCGATGAGGCCGGCCTGCGGGAAGTGGACCTGCGGATGGCGCCGCCCCGCGAACACCAGCCGGTCATCGACGGCAAGTTCGACCTCGTCGCACTGCGCGAGGAACCGCTCGCCGAGCGCGCGCGGCAATTGCCCGAGCAGTCCGTTACCACGGCGCGATGGTTTGGGCGTGGTCACGGGCATGTCCTCACGGGCATCGGCGGTGGGGCGCCCGGCTCAGGCGTCGGCGGGATCGCCCTTCGGAGGGGAAGGAGCGGAGGGCGCGGCGGCGCTCGACACGACGGCCATGCCGTGTGCGATGGGTGCACGGGCCGCGGATACCTGCGCCGGTGGCGGGCCCGCGCACGCGCGTCCGTTCTTCCAGTGGATCATCGGTACCGGGCCCGCCCGCAGCAGCGGACGGACCTCGTCGCGTTCGGCGTTCATCGCCTCGGCTCCTCGCCGGGACAGGACGCGCTCCGGGCGGGAACGCGCCGACGATGGCCATCGGTCGTCATGCGGGTTCGCACGGCGTTCGTGGAGGCCATCGCTTCAGACGTTGTGCCGCGCCAGGAATCGCGCCACCTGGCCGTCGGCTTCCGAACGCTTGACGCCATAGCGCTTCTCGACGAGCGAGGCGAGGTCGGCCGCGTGGCCCTGGGTCTTCAGCAATTCGTCCGCGCTGATCTTCGTCCACTCCGCGCGCGCCGCACCCACCCGGGTACTCCACGCGCCACGCCCGTCCTTGGACTTCGCGGCAGCGTCGGAAGGCTGGCTCATCAGGCCGTCGTCGCCCTTGGCGGCGACCGGACCCGCGGCGGCGCCTTTGGATAGCGGCTCGCCGGCGGGAAGGTCGAACGCGGGCGTCGGCTGCGGCATCGCGCCCTTGGCGGGGGTGTCATGCGTGTTCTTTGAGGTGGTCATGGGGGGATCTCGATGGGGGGTCCCGGGCCGGGAGGCGACGGGCCGGCGTGGGCCGGACATCGAGACTGCGCCTTTCGTGGCCGACCATCGGTGCGCTGCGCCACGCAGCGCCGATGCCCGCCGCTTACGGCGGGCCGAAGGGCCTGTTCGGCGCCTCCGAAGGCACGTAGTGCAGCAGGCGGTCGTACTCGTGCTTCACCACGGCATAGCACTCGCAGCAGCGCGCCTCGAGGCCGGGGCGATCGAGCACGGTGATGTGGCCGCGGCTGTATTCGATCAGCCCCTGCTTCTGCAGCTTTCCCGCGGCTTCGGTGACGCCCTCACGGCGCACGCCCAGCATGTTGGCGATCAGCTCCTGCGTCATCTGCAGCACCGGGCCGTCGAGGCGATCGACGGACAGCAGCAACCACCGGCAGAGCTGCTGGTCGATGGAGTGGTGGCGATTGCAGACGGCCGTCTGCGCCATCTGCGTCAGCAGGGCCTGCGTGTAGCGCAGCAACAGCACCAGCAACTCGCCGTGGCGGTTGAACTCCTCCATCAGCACCGGGCCGGCCAGGCGGTACGCGGAACCGGCACTCTGCACCACGGCGCGGCTGGGCGTGCTGTGCCCCCCCATGAACAGCGCGACGCCGACCATGCCTTCGTTGCCGACCACCGAGATCTCGGCGGAGGCGCCGTCTTCCAGCACGTAGAGCAGCGAGACGATGCTGTCCGTGGGGAAGTAGGCATAGCGCATCGCATCGCCGGATTCGTAGAGCACTTTCCCCAGCGGCAGCGGCACGCGCTCCAAACTCGGAAACAACCGCTGCTGCACCGCCTTGGGCAAGGCATCCAGCAGGTGGTTCCGTTCGGGGGAAGGCGCGTTGGGCATGCCGCCCGAGCATACGCCGGCGCCTTCACGCCCTATGTGCGGTATCGAACACAGGCGTGTGTGTGGCGCCGCACCGACGCGACGGCGGATCGGACGGATGCTGGCGACCCCTCGCCCCCGTGGAGCGCGCCATGAACCCCGCAACCCCCCAATCCCGGAACGTCCTCCTGATCGGCACGGCCTTGATCGCCATGCTGGTGCTGGGCGCCTGCAACACGATGCGCGGCGTCGGAAAAGACACCGAAGCCGTCGGCGACAAGATCCAGGACGAAGCCGAGCAGCACATGGACGATGACGAGAAAGACGACGGCCGCGAAGGAGACTCGCTGTGAGAACGACCTTGATCCCGATGATCGGCTTGGCACTCGTGCTCTCGGCCGGATGCCAGAAATCCCGTTCGGACGCCGCGGAAGACCTCGCTGCCGAGCGCACCGCTGCCCGTGAGGACGTCGCCGAGGCCCGCGACGAGGCGGCGGTGAGCATGGACGAAGCGGACGAGGCGCTCGTCGATGCGGAACAGACGCGCGACGAGGCCGTGGTCGACGCGCAGGAGGACATGGGCTCCGCGACCGCGGACATCCTCGCCGAGCGGGCGGAAGCCAACTACACGCTCGCAACCAAGGAAGCGGACGCCCGCGCTGGTGTCGCCATGGAGAAGTGCGAAGCCCTCGGCGGCGTCGACCGGACGGCGTGCCAGAGCGAGGTCGATGCAACGCGTGCGGTGGAGGAGACACGGGCCATTGCCGACCGCGATGCAGCGCTGGCGGAGGCGAAACGCCAGGACTGAGGGAACGACCGGCGGCGGATGGCCGCCGCTGGTGACATCGGACGGGGCCCTTTGCCGGGCCCCGTCGTCGTTGGCGACCCTGGGTCTGTCGCTGGCAGGCCATCTCATGCCGCCATCCAGCGCCTCGCGATCAGGCCGAGCAGCGGAAAAAGACCGAGCCTCCGTGCCGGCGACCACAGCCGGATCGCCAGCATGAGCACGGTCAGACTCACGATCGGATGACGCCGGGCCCAAGCGACGGCATCGATGACGCCATCGCCCGCGCGCAGCGGACCCGAGCATTGGACGCACTGCACGGCGAGTTGGATGCGCTGGGCTTGCGCCTGCGCCGCGAGCTCGCGCCGACGAACCGCCAAACGCGAGGTCATGGCGGCGAAGCGCGCAAGATGGCGTGGTCCTTGCCTAGTTCCTCGAGCGTGGCCGCGAACCAGCGCGGCGCGCGGCGAATGCGCTCCAGGGCCACGGCCACGGCGGCCGCCCCGAAAAGCAGGAGAACGAAGGCCGCGCCGACGAGCACGGCGACCCGGTCTTCGCTGGCGACAGCGAGCACGGCGGCGGCCAGACCGGCCGACACTGCCAACACGAACGCGAACAACGCAGCCGCGCACCACGACAACACAACGACCAGGCGCAACAGCGCCTGGTCGAGATCCACTTCAAGCAAGGCGATTCGAGTCTGGGCGATCGCCAACAACGTGGCCGCGAGGTCCGCCAGCGCGGCCATCAGGCCGCGCCGACGTGGGGGGGATGCGCCGCCCGCGGCCACACCGCTCACCGGCGCCGCAACAGGAAGCCCATCAGCAAGCCCACGCCGGCACCGATGCCGATGGCCGTCCAGGGGTTCTGGTGCACGTAGCGGTCCGTGGCCCTGGCGGCCTCACGCGCCTGCGCGGCGAGCGCTTGCTGGGCATCGGCGATCCGGAGGTTCGCGGCACGGAGCGAATCGCGCGTACGTGCACGGATGCCGTCGAGGGCTTCGCCGCCGTGCTGCGCGGTGGCCTTCAGCAGGGCTTCGGCGTCCGACATCGCGGTGCGGACGTCGGCGATCAGCGGCTCCATCGACAGCGATGGTGCACTGCGGTCGGCAACGATGGCATTGGGCTTGTCGACGGTCTTTTCGAGGGGATTCATGGGGACACTCCTGGGGGGAAGGGACGCAACTCAGACACGCTGACCGCGCAGCAGCCGGATGACGATGATCACGACGGCGACGACGAGCAGCAGGTGGATCAACCCACCCATCGTGTAAGCCGTGAAATAGCCCAATGCCCAAAGAAGGATGAGCAGGACGGCGACGGTCTCGAGCATGGCGGCGGCTCCGGGTGGCGTGATCGATCGATCACGAGGAGGGCCGAGGATGCGCCGCGGGCTCGCGGATGACGGTGCGGTGCCGCACGCAGGCCGTCCCCGCGGACGGCGCTGCGGGGCGGCAAAAAAAACGGGGCGCTTGGAGCGCCCCGTTCCGGTATCGCGATGCCGCGTGGATCGATCAGAGATGCTTGATGATCTCGTCGGCGAACTCGCTGCACTTCACTTCGGTCGCGCCCTCCATCAGGCGGGCGAAATCGTAGGTGACGCGCTTGCTGCTGATCGCCCCGTCCATCGCCTTGATGATGGCGTCGGCGGCCTCGGTCCAGCCCATGTAGCGCAGCATCATCTCGCCGGAGAGGATGACCGAGCCCGGGTTGACCTTGTCCTGGCCGGCGTACTTCGG
>JAIXTZ010000103.1 GCA_027483745.1 Lysobacteraceae bacterium | reverse complement strand
TCACTCGCCGTCCGCTCCAAAACCGAAGAAATCGAGCAGGCCGCGTTCGACGCAGCTCAGGTGCTCGGCAGGCAGGAAGCCTGCGACAAAAGGATAGCGACGGGCACCGGTGCATTCGGCTTCCGTTGTAGCGAATTGCCCCTGCGCGACGTAAGCCCATTCGATGCCCTGCTCGCCCGGCTGCAGCGGCGCGCTGGGGAGCGTCGAGAACAGGCCCTGCCACACGCGCATCGCGCCGGTGGCGCCGTACAGGCCCGTGGCCTCGTTGCGGTCGTTGCCCACCCACACCACGGCGAGATGGCTGCCGGTGTAGCCCGCGAACCACGAGTCGCGGCCGTCGTTGCTGGTGCCGGTCTTTCCCGCGGCGGCGAGGCCCGCGGTTTCGCCGCTGGCCAGCGCGCGGGCGGTACCGCGCCGCGCCGCGTCCTGCAGCACCAGGGTGACGAGGCGCGCCGCGACGGCATCGCCCTCCTGCGCCTCGTCCTTGCGGCCGTCGTAGCGGGCCACCGGTTCGCCTTCCGGCGAGAGCACGCCGCGCACCGCGCGCAGCGGCTGGATGCGGCCACCGGAGGCAAGGAACTGATAGGCCTGCGCCATCGCGTACGGCGAGAGATCAACGCTGCCGAGGATCAGCGAGGGGTTCGGTTCGGCGTCGATCTCGGCGAGCGCCTTCAGCAACGCGACGAGCCGCTCCGGTCCGACATCCATGCCCAGCCGCACCGTGGCCTGGTTGTAGCTGTAGATCAGCGCATCTTCGAGCGGCAGCACGCCGTGGCTGCGGCCGTCGGAATTCTTCGGCGCCCACTCCTGCCCGTTCGGCAGGCGCATCGACACGGGACCGTCGTCGATCGGCGAGGCCAGCGACCAGCGCCCCGGCTGGGCGAGCGCCAGCAGGTAGACCATGGGCTTCAGCAGCGAGCCCACCGGACGCCGCGCGTCGAGCGCACGGTTGAAGGCCGGCTGGTTGGCGTTGCGGTCACCGACGATGGCGCGCACGTCGCCGGTCTGCGCGTCGGTGAGCACGAGCGCCGCCTGGAGCGCCGGGCGGTCGGCCTTGTCGAGAGCGCCCAGCGAACGGGCGACGGAGGCCTCCGCATCGCGCTGCGCCGAGGGTGCCAACGTGGTGTGCACGGTGAGCCCGGCGCCGGTGAGCGCATCCGCGTCGTAATCGCTCGCAAGCTGGCGGCGCACGAGGTCGAGGAAGCCCGGGTAGCGGTTGCGCGCCAGACCCGGGCGCGCCAGCACGCCCAGCGGCTGGCGACGCGCGGCGTCACGCTGCGCTTCGGTCAGCAGGCCGGTGTCGTGGAACACGCCGAGCACGAGGTCGCGCCGCGCCTTGGCGCGATCCGGGTAACGGCGCGGGTCGTGGTACGAAGGCCCCTGCACCATGGCCACCAGCAGCGCGATCTCGTGGGCCTTCAGGTCGGCCACGTCGCGGCCGAACCAGAAGCGCGAGGCCGCACCGACGCCGTGGATGCTCTGCCCGCCCTGCTGCCCGAGGTAGACCTGGTTGAGGTAGGTCTCGAGGATGCGGCGCTTGTCGAAGCGCGCCTCGATGATCAGCGAGTAGGCCGCTTCCTTGGCTTTGCGGGTCGCGGTCTTCGCATTGCTCAGGAACAGGCTGCGCACCAGCTGCTGGGTCAGCGTGCTGCCGCCCTGCTCGAGTTCGCCCTCCTTGAGGTTGACGAACATCGCCCGCAGCACGCCCCACGGGTCGATGCCGATGTGGTGCTTGAAGTTGCGGTCCTCGACCGCCTGCAGGCCGGCCACCAGCAGCGGCGGCGCGTCGTCGAGGCGGATCAGCTCGCGCTCTTCCTGCTTCGCCCCGTACAGCGTGGCGATCCGCGCCGGATCAAGCATGAAGCCGGGGCCTCCGCCGTCGTTGCGGCGCAGGCCGACGACGCGGCCATTGGCGAGACGCACCTCGGCACGCGCCGGGTCGACGGGACCATCGACATCGCGGAAGCCGCGGGTGGCGATGCGGAACACCCCGCCGTCGCGGCTGAAGGTGCCCGGCGTCCGGCCATCGCCTTCGCTGAACGAAGCCGCTTCCAGTTCCTGCTGCAGCGCCGTGGCGGTCATCGGCTCGCCCTCGGCAAGGGCCAGCGGGCGGGCGAAGACGCGCGTCGGGATCTGCCAGGTCAGGGCCTCGAACTCGGCGCGGACCTCGCGATCCAGCACGACGGCCACCGGGATACCGAAGCCCAGGCTGAGGGCCAGCAGGAACAGGCCGCTCCACAGCCCGTAGCGCAGCAGCGGCTTGAGGCGGGCGGTGGCATGGGGGGATGGGCGCGAAACCAAGCGTCAACCAAGCGATAATTGCGGTCCCGCAGTCTAGCGCAGCCCCCCTTGACCCCCGCTTGAACATCGCGACGTTGCCGGCGGCACGACATGACCCGATCGGGACGATCGAAGGCGATCCGGGGCAAGGCTGGGACGAACGGCTGCGCGCGGCCCTGGCCGCAAGCGAGGCCCCTCGCCTTCTGCTGGTCGCGCCCGGGGTGTTCCCGGATGCGTTCACACTGCGGCAACTCGCCGACGCGCTGGACGGTTCGCCCGCACTCGATGCCGTGAGTCCGACGGGCGTTCGCGACATCGTTGCCGCGTGGTCCTTGGGCGAGGACGACGACCCGGTCCTCGAAGCCTGGACCTGGGCGCCGCACGTGGCGCTCGCGGCGCCACCCGATCCGCGATGCGCCCTGTGGCGCCGCGAGGCGGCCGAACGCGTGGTGCGTGCCGGCCGAAGCCACGCCCGGGCGATCCACGGTGGCCGCCTGCCGCACCTCGCGATGCCGCTCGGCGAGGCGCCGTCCGACGCGTGCCGAGTCGACCGCGAATGGCGGCCGAGTGAGCTGGCGCTCCGGCGTCCGCCCCCCACGGCCTGCGGCCGGGGCCAGCGACCCGTGATCCTGCACGTGCTGCACGACTGGGGTGGCGGGGTGTCGCGCTTCGTCAACGACCAGATGCGCGGCGACCCGGAGGCGGATCATCTCGCCCTCGTCAGCAGCGGCGACCTGCGCCGCGGACTGGGCCAGCGCCTCTCCCTGTACATCGACCTCGAAGCCGGTCCGATCCGGTCCTGGGCCTGCGAGCCGGCCATCGGCGACACCGGTGACAGCCATCCGATGGTGGTCGCCGCGCTCGCTCAGTGCATCGCCAGCTTCGGTGTCTCGGCGGTCCGCGTGTCCTCCCTGATCGGCACCACCCTCGACGTGCTGCGAACGGGCCTGCCGACCGCCTTCGTCGTGCACGACCTGTTCCCCTTCTGGCCGGTGCTCGACGACGTCGAGCCTTTGCCGCGCTGGGACGCCTCTCGCCTGGCCGAAGCGGCGGCGCAGGCCGGCTTTCATTTTCGCGAACGCCTTGCCGATGCGTGGCGGACGCGGGCGGAAGCCGCCGTCCAGGCCCTGCTCGCTTCGCGGGCCACGCTCATCGCGCCGTCCCGGTTCGCGGCAGCGCGGCTGGCCGCCATCGCCCCCGGACTGCCCGCCGCCCTCGTCATTCCGCACGGGCTGCCGCCGTTCGCGGGCGCACCGCCCGCTCGCCGGGCGCAGCGTCGGTCCGGCCCGCTGCGGGCCCTCGTCCCGGGGCGTCTGCGGGGGGGCAAGGGCGAATGGCTGCTCGATGCCCTGTTACCTTTGCTGCCTCCGGGCATCGACTGGTGCTTTGCTGGCGGCGGTGAAGCCGCCGTGCGCTACGCGACAGCGACGGGCGGCCGGGCGATCCCGCATTACGCACCGGACGATCTGCCCCCGCTGGTCGACGCCTTCGATCCCGATGTCGCCCTGCTGCCGTCCCTGCTTCCGGAGACCTACGGCTACGTGCTGTCGGAAATGCAGGCACTCGGCCTCCCCGTGCTGGCGGCCGACCGCGGCGCCTACGGCGAACGGGGCGCGCTTGCCGGCTCGGCGATGACGGTCCTTCCACCGACAGCGCAGGCCTTTGCCGCGGCGCTGTCCGATGCCGCCGCGGCCCCAGAAAGGATTGAGCGCCCGAAGCCCGCTGTCGCGGGGATGGACGAGGCACGACGGGCCTGGGCCGCGACGCAGCCTGCCGCCGTGGTCGATCCCAGGCTGGCCGGCGACGCGGTCGTCGTGGTCCCGCAACACGGGGCGGGCATCCTGCACGCCACGACCGCGGCGCTGAGGCAGGAGCGCGATGACGCCTATCGCGCCCACGCCCGGGACACCAACGACCTGATCCACCAGCGCGACGCCGCCATGGCCCGCGTCGAGGACCTCATGCGCCACCAGGCACAGGAACGCGAACGCGTCGCGGACCATATCGCCGCGCTGGAAATCGACAGGGCGCGCGAGCGCGCCCAGGCCGAGTCGCTGCAGGATGCCGCCATCGAGCTCGCCCGTGAACGCGATTCGGCCTATCGGTACTACGAGCGCGACACGGCGGACCTGATCCGCCAGCGCGACGTCGCGCTGAGCCAGCGCGATGCCGCGCAAGAGCAGCTGGCCCGGGCACAGCGCGTGCTGGCGCACCCGTGGGTCCGCTGGCCGATGCGGGCTCGGGAGCGCGCGGGGAACGCTTGGGCCGCGTCGCGATATCGCCTCCACCGCGGCATCGACCTCATCCGCCGGGGGGTCCGCAGCCTGCGCACGCGTGGCCTGCTGGCCACCTGGGCGGCGGTGGTGCGTCGACTCTCCCAGCGGCCCACCGTCGAAGCAGTCGTGGCGACGACGGCCCCCTCCCCGCTGGCGTTCATGACGCCCGCGACGGTGCGCGCCAGCATCGTCATCCCGGTGCACGGCAAGCTGGCCTACACCCTCGCCTGCCTGCGCAGCCTCGTGCAGACGGGACTGCCCGACGACGTGGAAGTGATCGTGGTCGACGACGCCTCGCCGGACGAGACCGGCGACGTGCTGCCGGCGATCCCCGGCCTGCGCTACCACCGCAATGCGAGCAACCTCGGCTTCGTCGGCAGCTGCAATGCCGGTGCGGCGATGGCGCGCGGCGCGCACCTCGTCTTCCTCAACAACGACACGACGCTGACGCCCGGTTGGATCGACGCGCTGCTGCGCACTTTCGAGACCCACCCGGATACCGGCCTCGCCGGCGCGCAGCTGGTGTACCCGGACGGCCGCCTGCAGGAGTCCGGCGGCATCGTCTTCTCGGACGGTTCGGGCTGGAACTTCGGACGCTTCGATGACCCTCGGCACCCGGCTTACACCTTCGTCCGCGAAGCGGATTATTGCTCTGGGGCGGCGATCGCCCTGCCGCGCGCGCTGTTCCAGCGGCTCGGCGGCTTCGACGAGCGGTACGCCCCCGCCTACTACGAAGACACCGACCTCGCCATGAAGGTGCGCGAGGCCGGGCTCAAGGTGCGCGTGCAGCCGGCGTCCGTGGTGGTGCACCACGAAGGCATCACCGCGGGCACCGACACGGGCAGCGGCGTGAAGGCCTATCAAGTGCGCAACCAGCAGCGCTTCCTCGAACGCTGGCGCGACGTGCTGGTGCGCCGCCATCCGGCGCCGACGCAGGCCGTCCATTACGCCGCGCAGCATCGTGCGCGCGCGCGCGTGCTGGTCATCGACGCCACGACGCCGATGCCGGATCGCGACTCCGGGTCGGTGCGGTTGTTCGAACTGATGCGCCTGCTGGTCGACGAAGGCTGCGCGGTGACGTTCTTCCCCGAGAACGGCCTCGACGACGGCCGCTATACCCAGGCACTGCGCGAGCTCGGTGTCGAGGCGTGGACGCAGCCCTGGCTGGGCGCGATCCCCGATTGGCTCACGAAACACGGCAAGCGCTTCCAGCTGGTCATCGTCAGCCGGCACTACGTCCTTTCGCCGCTGCTGCCCCTGCTGCGCCGACACGCCCCGCAGGCGCGCATCGTCTTCGACACCGTCGACCTGCACCACCTGCGCGAACAGCGCGAGGCGGAGGAACGCGGCGACGCGTCGCTGCTGCGCGCGGCCGCCCGGACGCGCGCCGAAGAGCTGGCCTTGATCGGCAGCGTCGACCGGACCTGGGTGGTGAGCCCCGTGGAGAAAGCCCTGCTGGCCGAAAGCGCGCCCGGCGCGATGGTCGACGTGGTCTCGAACATCCATCGGGTGCGCGGCGCGGGGCCAGCCATGGCGACGCGCCAGGGCCTGCTCTTTGTCGGCGGCTTCCGCCATCCGCCGAACGTCGATGCTGCGCTCTGGCTGGCCGACGAGATCCTTCCCCGGATCCGCGAGCGTCGGCCCGACATCACGCTGTCGCTCGTCGGCAGCGAGGCCCCACCGTCCATCCTCGCCCTCGGCGAACGCGCGGGCATCACGGTGCACGGCCATGTGCCGGACCTCGAACCACTGATCGATGCGCATCGGTTCTCGGTCGCGCCCCTGCGCTACGGCGCCGGCGTGAAGGGCAAGATCAACCAGGCGCTGGCGCACGGACTGCCGGTGGTGGCGACGCGTTGCGCGGTGGAAGGCATGGGTCTAACGCACGGCATCGATGCCCTCGTCGCCGACGATGCGGAATCGCTCGCCGGGGCGATCCTTGCCGCGTATGACGACGAGGCCCTCTGGGGCCAGCTCGTCCAGGGCGGACTCGCGAACACGGAACGCGAGTTCTCGCCGGAACGCGCCCGCGCCACCCTGCGAAGCATCTTCAACCAGCTGCGCTAAAGCATCAGCGCGCTTCCGCACGCCCCGCTTCGGCACGCTCGAGGCGCTGCCGCAGGGCGGCGAGCTCCGGTGTGTGCGGTGCAAGGCGCTCTGCCTCGGCCAAAGCCCGACGAGCCTCGCCGAAGGCACCCCGGCCGATGGCCTCGTCGGCGAGGCCGCGCCAGCGGATGGCATCGGGGCTGTCGGGCGCGGCCGGCATCGCCGACGCCCCCTCGCCTTCAACGCCGCGCCATCCCGATGCGCCGAGGCGGGCCTCGAGTTCCGGCAGCTGCAGGTGCGCAGGATCGATCGCCCGCACGTCCGCCACGAGCGCGGTCGCCGTCGCCGGATCACCGGCATCGAGTGCGGCGGTGGCGCGTGCGAGCGTCGATGACAGCCGGCGAGTGCGCCCGGCAAGGGCCAGCGCGTTCGCCGGCTCCCGCTGCAACACCTGGCGATAGAGCGCCAGGGCCGCGTCGGGCGCCGAGGCTTCGAGTTCGGTGGCCCGCTGCAGCACGGCCTCGACGGAGGGGGCCTCGCGGGCGAGCCACGCTTGGCGCAGCGCCTCGATCCGCTCGCCAGGCGCCCCGAGCCGCGCCGCCAAGGCCAGCGCCGCTTCGGCCTCCGCCGCCGCCCCGCCCGCGACGGCCGTTGCCGCCGCGTCGAGGGCGCGCTCGCCGGTGGCCGCCAGGCCCTCGACCACGCGCGGGTGATCCGGCGCCCGCGCCTGTGCCGCCTCGAAGCGCTCCGCCGCGAGTTCGAGATCGTTCGCCGCCAGCGCCTGCTCGGCCTGCGAGACGAGACCGGCCAGGGCCGCATCCGGGAACACGGCGCGGCCGATCGGTTCGCGCAGCAGCAGCACGCCGACCAGCAGCGAAGCGACCGCGGCGGCGACCACGGCCCAGCGCGATGGCCGAAGGGCCATCAGCCGACCCGCCGCGCGTCGCGCACGCCGGGCACGGCGGTCAGCCGCGCCAGCAGCTTCGAGAGCTGCTCGAAATCGCTGACCTTCAAGGTGAGCTTGAGGTCGGCGAGGCCGCGGCCGTCGTCGCTGCGCGAAGCGACGGCATTGATGTGGATGCCCTCCTGCGCGATCAGGGTGGTGATGTCCTTCAGCAACGACTTGCGATCCAGGCCGTGGATGGCCACGTCGACGGCATAGGTGCCGCCGGCGCGGCCCCACGAGACCGGCATCGCCCGGTCCGGATCACGCGCGACCAGGCGCGACAGCGCCACGCAGTCGGCGCGGTGCACGCTGATGCCACGGCCCCGCGTGAGGTAGCCGGCGATGGCGTCCCCCGGCACCGGCTGACAGCAGCGCGCCAGCTGCATCAGCAGGTTGCCCACGCCATCGACCACGAAACTGTCGCTGCGCGCACCGACTTTGTCGCGCGACGCCGCGGCCGGGATGGGCGGCAGCGCTGGCGCCTCCTTGGGCTGCTGCGCCTCGTGCAGCGCGCGGCTGACCTGCGCCGGACTGACATCACCCAGCGACAGCGCCACGAGGAGGTCGTCCTGCGTGGCAAGGCGGAGGCGCGGCAGCACCGGCGCGAGATCGGCGCCAAGCAGGCCGAGGCGGCGCAATTCCTTTTCGAGCAGTTCGCGACCTTCGACGAGGTTCTGCGCGCGGTCCAGCTTGTGGAACCACGCGCGCACCTTGTCGCGCGCCCGGCCGGTGACGAGGAAACCGCTGGCCGGCTGCAGCCAATCGCGGCGCGGCGCGCTGGCCTTGGCGGTGAGGATCTCCACCATGTCGCCGGTGCCCGGCTTCGAATCGAGGGTGACGATGCGACCATTGATCTTCGCGCCCCGGCAGCGGTGTCCGACCTCGGTGTGCACCGCATAGGCGAAATCGAGCACGGTCGCACCGCGCGGCAGGTCGACGACCTTGCCCTGCGGCGTCAGCACGTAGACGCGGTCCTCGACGAGGTCGGCCTTCAGGCCCTCCTGCAGCTTCTGCTCGTCGCCCTCGCTCGAATCGAGCAGCTGGCGCATCCAGGCGATCTTGCGTTCGAAGCTGGCATCGGCCCCGCCGCCCTCCTTGTAGCGCCAGTGGGCGGCGACGCCGAGCTCGGCCTGCTCGTGCATCTCGCGCGTGCGGATCTGTACCTCGAGCGCGCGGCCCTCGGGGCCAACCACCGCCGTGTGCAGGCTGCGATAGCCGTTGGCCTTCGGCCGGGCGATGTAGTCGTCGAATTCCTTCGCGATCGGCGTCCACACTTGGTGCACGACGCCGAGCGCCGCGTAGCAGGCGGCGACGTCGCCCACCAGCACGCGCACGGCGCGGATGTCATAGAGCTCGCCGAAGGGCACGTCCTTGCGCTGCATCTTCTTCCAGATGCTGTAGATGTGCTTCGGCCGGCCGGCCACGTCGCCGTCGATGCCAGACTCGCGCAGGGCCAAGCGCAGTTGCGCCTTCACGTCCTCGATGTACTGCTCGCGCGCGCCGCGCTTCTCATCCAGCAGGCGGGCGATGCGCTGGTAGGTCTCCGGCTGCTGGAAGCGGAACGCGAGGTCCTCGATCTCCCACTTCAGCTGCCAGATGCCCAGCCGGTTCGCCAGCGGCGCGAGGATGTCGGCGGCGAGCCGCGCGAGTTCGGTGCGCTCGGCCTCGGGAAGGGCCGAGGCGTGGCGGAGCCGGGCGAGCTGCAGGGCCAGCAGCACGGGCACCACGCGCAGGTCGCGGACGATGGCGAGCAGCAGGCGACGCAGGCCTTCGGCATCCGCCCGCCCCTCGGTGCGCGCATGCAGGGCCCACACCTGCTCCGCGGCACGAACGCCGTCCAGCATGGCGGCTAAGCGGCCGGGCGTCGGCGCGCCCGTGGCATCGGGCGCCTCGGGTCCCAGGGCCACCAGAGCCGTGGCCCAGATCATCTCGCGATCCGGCGACAGGGCCGCAAGAACGTCCAGCGCTCGGTGGCAAAACAGGCCGGCGGCCGATTCACCCGACGACGCAGACGCCAGAGCCCGCCACTCGGCCAGGGCGTTCAAAGCGTTGGGCGTGGCGGGGGAAGCAGGCTTCACGATGCCCCGAGGGTAGACTTCCGCGCCGACATCCCACAACTCGGGCGCGTGCATTCCGTCATGCCCCATCGGGCGCGCCGCCGACATCGATCGCCTTCATCCCGACCACGGTTGCCGATTGCAAAAATCAGGCGTTTCCGTTGAGCTCCCACCTCCGCTCCCTTCGACAAGGAATCCCCATGCGCCACGCCGCCCCTCTCCTCGCCCTCGCGCTGATGACCGTCTGCGGAACCGCCGCTTCGCAGGGGTTCTCGAGCGTCGAGGAACGCATGAGCGCCGCCGAGTTCCGCGAGGCCGGCCTCGACAAGCTCTCGGATGCGCAACTGCAGGCGCTGAACGCATGGCTGCAGCGCGACGGGCGCTGCATGGGCGCAGACGCGGCGGTGGCCGATACCCGAGGGCTGCGCGCCGAGGCGCTGGATGACGAGGCCGACATCGTCTCGACCTTGCCCGGCACCTTCACGGGCTGGCAGGGCGGTGACGTGTTCACGCTCGCCAACGGCCAGGTGTGGCGCGCGATCGACCCCAGCAGCGCGCTGCGCGGCGTGAACCTGACCAACCCGCGGGTGACCATCAGCAAGGGGCTGTTCGGGGCTTGGCGCCTGAAGGTCGAAGGCTACAACGCGTCGATGAAGGTCGAGCGCGTCGAGTAAGCCTCAACGCGCGGAAAGCGCCTCGAGCTGCTTGGCGAGGCGCTTGGCCGATACCGGCCGCTTGGTGCCCAGCTCCTGCGCGAACAGCGACACGCGCAACTCCTCCAGATCCCAGCGCAGAGCCTGCCACCCCGCCTCCAGCGCGGTGCCGCGGCGGCGCGCATCGTCGAGCGCCTTCGCGAAAGGCTGAACCTCCAGCATGCGCTGCTGGTCGCGGGTGGGGTCGCGCAGGGCGCGCTCGGCGCGCAGCGCCAGCGCCTTCAGGTAACGCGGCAGTTCGTTGAAGGCGTCCGGCGGCGTCTGGCGCACGAAGCCGGGATGCACGAGACCCGCCAACTGGGCCCGAAGATCATCAAGATTCGCCTTGGCCCAACCCATCACCGGCGCCTCGAGCTTGGGCCGGATCTCGGCGTACTGGCTGAGCGCGGCCTCGGCGATCTTGAGTCGGGCCATCGCTTCGCCGAACAGCTTCTGCTTCACCGCGCCGATCGCCCGATTGAAGGCCTCGCGGTCGCGGATCGCGGCGAGCGTCACGCCGCCCTGGCCGCCGTCGAGCAATGCCGCGAGGGCCTTGGCGACCAGATCAGCGCGCAGCTGCTCGGCCGTGGCGACGGCGGTGTAGACCATCGCGGTCTTCGGGTTCAGCGGCAGCTGCTTGCGGGCCGACTTCACCGAATCGGCCAAGGCGATTTCCGCCAGCCGCACCACGCCACTGGCATGCGCCTGCGCCGCGGCCTCGCGATCGGCCAGCACGCGCAGGGCCACGTCGTCGCCATCGAGCACCAGTGCCGGGAAGGCCGGCAGGCCGCCCGCACCGCTGATCTCGACCGGGATCGGCTCGGCGGGAAACTCGCGCAGGCCCTCGCGGGCCAAGCGTTCGCCCGCGCGCGCGGCGAAGGCTTTCTCGGCCTCCGCACCGAAACGCGCCTTGAGCTCGTCGAGCGAGCGCGATTGGCCGAGCAGGCGGAAGCCCCGGCCCTCCACCTCGCCAACGCGCAGGTTCATCCGCAGATGCGGTTCCAGCACGCCCTCGTCGAAGTCCAGCGCGGCCACCTCGACGCCCGTCGCCTTGGCGAGGAAACGGCCCAGCGCGCCGGGCAGGCTGTCGGCGTCGCCGTTCGGATAGGCCAGCGCGAAGGCGCGGGCGAAATCCGGCGCGGGCACGAAGTTGCGGCGCAGCGCCTTGGGCAGGCCGCGGATCAGCTCGGTGGCCTTCTCTTCCACCAGCCCCGGCACCAGCCACGTCAGCCGCGCGGCGTCGAGCGCGGGCAGCAGGTGCAGGGGCACGTCCAGCGTCACGCCGTCTTCGGCATGGCCAGGCTCGAAGCGGTAATGCAGCGCCAAGCGTGCATCGCCAAGCGGCAGGAACTTCGGGAAGCGCTCGACGCCGCTGCCCTCGACCGACATCAAATCGGCCAGCGACCACTCCAGCGCTTTCTTCGCGGCCGGGTCGAGCTTGCCGTACCAGCTCTCGAGCGCCGCGGTGTTGTGCACGTCGGAGGGCAGACGATCGAGATACCAGCGCACCTGCCAGTCCTCGTCGACGACCAGCCCAGCGCGGCGCTGCTTCGCCTCTTCCTCCTGCGCGCGTTCGAGCGTCGCGAGGTTGCGTTTCACCAGCGGGATGCGGGTGTCGATCTCGCCCGTCACCAATCCCTGTCGAACAAAAATCTCGCGGGCTTCGTCGGGGTACAGGCCGCCGTAGTGCACCGGCCTCTTCGGCAGCAGCACCAGGCCGAACAGACCGATCTGCTCCGAACCCTGCACGCGGCCCTGCCGCCGCGACCAGTGCGGGTCGAAGTGCCGGCGCGAAAGCAGGTGCGGCACGGCATCGATCACCCACTCCGGCTCGATCTTCGCGGCGGTGATGCCCCAGACCTTGGCGGTGTCGAGCAGCGTCGCGCACAGCAACCACGGCGGCGGCTTTTGCGCCAGCGTGGAGGCGGGGAACAAGCCGAACTTGCGACTGCGCGGGGCTTCGTAGAGCCCCTTCTCCGAGCGATGCCCGGTCTGCAGCGCGAGACCGGCGAGCAGCGCGCGATGCAGGTCGGCATAGTCGGCCGGCGCCTCGTTCTGCGACCAGCCGAGCGCCTCGCAGTTCAGGATCAGCTGGCGATGCAGCTCGCGCCATTCGCGCAGGCGCAGGAAGTTGAGGAAGCGTGAACTGCACCAGTCACGCAGCTTCGACTGCGAGAGGTCTTCATGCGCGGCGCGATAGGCGTCCCAGAGCTTGAGGATGCTGACGAACTCCGAGCGCTCGTCGGCGAAGGCGGCGTGGGCGCGGTCGGCGGCCTCGCGGGCTTCCTGCGGGCGTTCGCGCGGGTCCTGCAGGCCGAGGAAGCTGGCGATGACGATCATTTCGCGCAGGGCCCCACGCTCCTTCGCGGCGATCAGCATGCGCGCCAGCTTCACGTCGACGGCGAAAGCCGCCATCTGCTTGCCCACCGGGGTGAGCTGGCGGTGCTTGTCGACCGCGCCGAGTTCGGTGAGCTGCTGCCAGCCGTCGGCCACGGCGCGCGGGTCCGGGGCGTCGATGAAGGGGAAATCCTCGACCCGGCCCAGGCCCAGCGACAGCATCCGCAGGATCACGCCGGCCAGCGAGGAGCGCAGCAGTTCCGGGTCGGTGTAGCGTGGACGGCTGTTGAAGTCTTGCTCGCTGAAGAGCCGGTAGCAGATGCCCGAGGACACGCGCCCGCAGCGGCCCTTGCGCTGGTCGGCGCTGGCCTGGGCGATGTCCTCGATGTGCAGGCGGTCCAGCTTCATGCGCGGGCTGTAGCGCTTCACCCGCGCCGTGCCCGGGTCGACCACGTAGCGGATGCGCGGCACCGTCAGCGACGTCTCGGCCACGTTCGTCGCGAGCACGATGCGCCGCTTCGGCCCCGGGTTGAACACGCGGTCCTGGTCCTTGGCCGAAAGCCGCGCGTACAGGGGCAGCACCTCGGTCTCCCGGTACTTCCGGCGTTCCAACAGGTGGTGCACCTCGCGGATCTCGCGCTCGCCCGGCAGGAACACCAGCACGTCGCCGCGCGCGTCTTCCCGGGTGATCTCGTCGCAGGCCGCCAGCAGGCCTTCGTACAGCGACTTCTCAGCATCGGGCTTCGAGGCGATGTCGGCGTTGGTGTCTTCCAGCGGCCGGTAGCGCACCTCGACGGGATAGCTGCGGCCCTCGACGCTGATCACCGGCGCGCCGTCGAAGTGCTGGGCGAAGCGCTCGGTGTCGATGGTCGCCGAGGTGACGATCAGCTTGAGGTCGCGGCGCTTGCGCAGCAGGCCCTTCAGGTAACCCAGCAGGAAATCGATGTTCAGCGAACGCTCGTGGGCCTCGTCGACGATGATCGTGTCGTAGGCCGAGAGGTAGCGGTCCTTCTGGATCTCGGCCAGCAAGATGCCGTCGGTCATGAACTTGACCAGCGTGTCCTCGCCCACCTGCTCGGTGAAGCGCACCTGCCAGCCGACTTCCTTGCCCAGCGGCACCTGAAGCTCCTCGGCGACGCGCTTGGCCACCGCGCGCGCGGCGATGCGGCGCGGCTGGGTGCAGCCGATCAGGCCCGCGGCACCGCGACCGGCGGCGAGGCAGAGCTTGGGCAGCTGGGTGGTCTTGCCGGAACCCGTCTCGCCGGCGATGACGACGACCTGGTGCTTGTGGATCAGCTCGACGATCGCCTCGGCCTCGCGGCCGATCGGCAGCTCGGTGTCGATGCGCGGGTCGGGCAGGCGCGCCTCGCGGGCGGCAAAGGCCTCGCGCGAGCGGGCCAGCGCCTGTTCCAGCGCCTGCTGCGCCGTGGCCCTCGCCTCGCCCTTCGCTTCCGCCAGCCGCTTCTGCAGGCGCAGCAGCGCCCCGCGGTCCTTGGCGAGGACGCGGTCGAGCGGGTCGGGGCGCGCGGCGCGGGGCGCGGGCGCGGCAGGGGTTTCGGCGGGCTCGCGCATGGGGCGCGCAGTGTATCCGTTCGGCACCGCACGCCTCGTGGATCCGACCGGAGTTACGCTTGCGCTTCATCCGCCACGTGCTCCAGGAGCCCGCCATGAGCAAGACGCCCGCCCTCAAGGTCGACAACGGCATCAGCGCCAAGGACCGCAAGAAGCTCGCCGATGGCTTGTCCGCCCTGCTGGCCGACACCTACACGCTGTATCTCAAGACCCACAGCTTCCACTGGAACGTCACCGGGCCGATGTTCAACAGCTTGCACACGATGTTCATGACCCAGTACACGGAACTGTGGACCTCGCTCGATGAGATCGCCGAGCGCATCCGCGCCCTCGACCATGTCGCGCCGGGCTCGGGCGCACAGTTCGCCAAGCTCAGCAGCGTCAAGGAGGAGGCGGGCGTCCCGGAGTGGCGGGTGATGGTCGAGCAGCTCGTGGCGGGACACGACACCTGCGCGAAAACGGCGCGCGGCGTTTTCAAGATCGCCGATGCCGCCGATGACCAGCCCACCGCCGATCTCCTCACCGTTCGCCTCAACGCGCACGAGAAGACCGCGTGGATGCTGCGCGCGCTTTTGAAGTGAGGCTTGGAGGAAGTGGTGGGCCGTGATGGATTCGAACCATCGACCAACTAGTTAAAAGCCAGCTGCTCTACCGACTGAGCTAACGGCCCACCGAAACCTGTCCCGTCATCGCGACGGGGCGCGAAGTCT
>JAIXTZ010000196.1 GCA_027483745.1 Lysobacteraceae bacterium | reverse complement strand
GAGCCAGCGATCGGCGCTTGCCGCAGCCGCTCCTTGTAGGCGACTTCCTCGGCGGCCACGGCGTCGTCGTGTGCGTGCGGCAACAACTTCACCATGGCCTTCCCGGTCGTCGGGAAGTAGCAGATCTTTCGGGGGTGGATGCCGCCGAGGTCCTTGGCGACGACGTTGATCTTTTCGTCGCGGAGGAACTCGGAGACGAATTGGGCGTTACGGGTGCCAACCGGCGTCGAGGTGAAGCTCTTCAGCACGTTGCCACCGCCGAACACCTTGGCCTCGAAGCGCTCGCGGCGCGCGCCGGCCTTGATCAGCTCGTTGATCAGCAGCTCCATGGCATGCAGGCCGTAGCGCGCGGGCGCGCCGTCGCTGGTGTCGCCGTCGGGCAGCATGAAATGGTTGATGCCGCCGAGCTGCGTGAATGGGTCGCGGATGCACGCGGCCACGCAGCTGCCCAGCACCGTCATCAGGCCGACCGGCTGGTCGGTGACGAAGAACTCCGCCGGCAGGATCTTGATGACGTCGGCGCCCAGCTGCGCGTCCTTGTAGACCAGCGGCGAGGCGCGCGAACGTGCCGAGGCCTCCGGATCGAGCGCACGGGCGGCGCGGAGCTTCACCTTCCGACCCCGCCGGCGGTGGTCGCGCGGCGATACAGCGACCGGCCGCAGGCGGCGACGATATCGCTGGCGTGCATGTAGTTCTCGGAATGCCCGGTGTAGAGCAGGCTGTCCGCACCCATCTTCAGCACGATCTTCGACAGGATCTCGCGCTGCATCGGCTTGTCGAAATAGATCATCACGTTGCGGCAGAACACCGCAGCGAATTCCGGCGTTCGCGGGTAGCTGGCGTCGAGCAGGTTCAGCGTCTGGAACTCGACCAGCTCGCGCAACGCCGGCTTCACCCGCACCAAGCCCTCGTTCCCGCCCGTACCGCGGAGGAAGAACTTCTTCTTGCGCTCTTCGGACAAGCCAGCGATGCGTTCGAAGGGGTACACGCCGCGCGAGCCGGTCTCGAGCACCTGCGTATCGACATCGGTCGCCCACAGGCGCACCGGCGGCTTCATCGAGCCCCAGACCTCGCAGGCGGTGATGAGGATGGAATACGGCTCTTCGCCGGTCGAGGCGGCACAGCACCAGAGATCGACGTGGCCACCCCTCGCCTTCAGCGTGGCGAGCTGCTCGGCGAGGATCTCGAAATGGTGGCTCTCGCGGAAAAAGCTGGTGAGATTGGTCGTCAACGCATTGGTGAACTGTTGCCACTCCTCGTCGTCCTGCGGCTGCTGCTGCAGGTGGGCGAGGTACTCCTCGAAGCTCGCCAGGCCCAAGGTGCGAAGCCGGCGCGTCAGCCGGCTGTAGACCATGTCGCGCTTGCTGTCGGTGAGGGCGATGCCGACACGCTTGCGGATCAGGTCGCAGACGACCTTGAAGTCGCGATCGGTGTACTCGAAGTCGCGAGGGCTGGAGCCGATGGTGGCCATGGCTCAGACCTCGCCGTCGCCGGCGAGCCGGAAGCGCGCGACCAGCTGCACGAGCGTCCCCGCCTGGTCTTCCATCGAATGCGCGGCGGCCGTCGCCTCCTCGACGAGCGCGGCGTTCTGCTGCGTGGCCTCGTCGATGTGGGTGATGGTCTGGTTGACCTGCTCGATGCCTTGGCTCTGCTCCAGCGAGGCCGCGGAGATCTCGCCGATCAGGTCGGTGACGCGACGAACGGAGCCGACGACGTCGTGCATGGTCTGGCCCGCCTTCCCGGCCAGCTTGGCACCGCTGCCGATGCGGGCGTTGGACTCTTCGATGATGCCGCGGATCTGCTTGCTGGCCTCCGCCGTGCGCTGGGCAAGGCTGCGGACCTCCGAAGCGACCACCGCGAAGCCGCGGCCCGCCTCGCCGGCGCGCGCGGCCTCCACCGCCGCATTGATCGCAAGGATGTTGGTCTGGAAGGCGATGCTGTTGATGGTGCCGATGATGTCGCTGATCTTCTTCGAGCTCGCCTGGATCTGCGCCATCGTCTGCACGACGTCGTCCACCAGCTTGCCGCCCTCGACGGCCACCTGTGCGGCGCTGCCGGAGAGCGTACTCGCCTGCTTCGCCGACTCGGCGTTCTGCTTCACCGTGGCGGTGAGCTCCTCCATGGACGAGGCCGTCTCCTCGAGGCTGGCCGCCTGCTGCTCGGTACGCGCCGACAGGTCCTGGTTGCCAGCGGCGATCTCGCCGGAGGCCGTCGTGATCGACTGGGCCGCATCGCGGATCGCGGCGATGACCTCGGAGAGACGCTCGGCGCTGCTGTTGGCGTCATCGCGCATCTGCGCGAAGACACCGCGCAGCTCGGCGGTGGAGCGCTGGGCGAGGTCCCCTTCGGCCAGGGCGGCGAGGACGACCTGCACCTCGGCGACGCCGGCGCGGGTGGCCCCGAGCAGCTCGTTGATCGAGGCCGCGAGGTCGCGGAGGAAACCCTGCTTGCCGTCCAGCGACAGCGCGCCCGACAAGTCACCGGCCGCCGCGGCCGAAACGATGGCCTGCACCTCCTGCTGGGTCGCCAACTGGGCGGTCCGCTCGGTCCACGTCACGACGCTGCCACGATAGCTGCCGTCGTCATCGAACCAGGGGCTCAGCTCCAGCAGGAAGGTGCGGCCGCCATAGGCGCGCTCGGCCGCGAACGGCTGGACCGGCGGCGTGGCCATCGGGTACAGCGCGCCGAAGTGGAATCCCACCATCGACTCGGCACGGAAGCCCTTCGCGGCACTGGCAATCGCCGCCTCGGCATCGGCGAACAGCGCACGCATCGCACGGTTGGCGTAGCTGATGACGTGGTCGCGGTCGGTCATCATCACCGCGCTCGACGCGGCGTCGAGCGCGTTGGCGATGGCGGAGGTTTCGTCGGCCAGGCGCTTGACCTCGGCCGCGGCCCGACGCTCCACCTCTTGGCGCTCGCGAAGCTTGCTGATCATGTCGCTGAGGGCGCGATTCAGCGCGCCGATCTCGGCACGCGCCGCGGCGTCCGGTTGCGCCTCGAGGTCGCCCGCGGCCACCGCGTTGGCGAAGCCGACGGCGCGGCTCAGCGGACGGGCGACGAGGCGCTGCGACAGCCAGACCACGGCGGCGCCGATGGCAACCGCACCGAGGAGGGACAGCAGCAGGATGCGGGCCACCAGCTGGTCCGCATCGGCCTCGACCACGGCGACGGGCACGGTGGCGATGATGCGCCAGCCCCAGGGCTCGAAACTGCGCAACGCCACCTGGTGTCGCGCCGAACCCGACGCCTCCTGCGAGAGTATCGGCAGGTCCACGTCGTGCTCGCCGTCGGGCAGGGCCATCAGCGCGGCGTAGGGCGCCGCTTCGGGCATGGCGCCTTCGCCCTCGAGCGGCGTCCCGGCGAGGCGGGGATGGACGGCGAAGGTCGACTTTCCGTCGCGGGTCTCGATCACCACGACGCGGCCGCTGTCGCCGAGGTCGAGGGCGGCAAGCCGCTCACGCAGCGCCGCCAGGGCATCGTCAAAGCGCACGCCGACGAAGGCGACGCCAATCAGGGCGCCTTCGTCGTCCACCGTGCCGTCGGCCGAGAAGATCGGCTCGTAGTGCGTGATGTAGTCGACGCCGAAGAGGCGGGCCGGGCCGGTGTGGGGCTGGCCCTCGATCAGCTTGGGGTACGCGGGGTGGTCGCGGGCGAGCGGCGTGCCGACCACGCGATTGCCCTCGAGGTTGATCAGGGACGTCGTCACCCGGACGAAATCGTCGCCATCCCGTGCGAAGAGCGTGGCGACGGCGTCGGTGTTGGTGGTGAAGTCGTCGACGATCGAAAAGTCGCCGTTCACCGGCACGCCGTCGAACAGCAAGGCGGGGACTTGCCGATCGCCCGCAGGCATCCGCTGCGACGGATCCAGCCCCACGGTGTCCTGCGGCAGGGTGCCGAGGAAGGCCCCGTAAATGCGCATCACGTTGGTCTCGAGGCCTTGCTGGTACACCTCGAGGGTGGCCATCAGCGCGTCGGCGGAACTGCCGAGGCCCTGCGCAGCCTGCTCGTTCAGCGCGCTCGAGCTGCTGCGCGACGCCACGGTGGCAATGGCGCCCAGCACCACCAGGATGACGACGCCGACCACCAGGCTGAGGCGGCCACCGACGCTCCACTCGCGGCCGTCGCTCGTGCGGAACATCGCGAAGGCCCGCGATGCCCCCGAGCCGGCCCGCTGGACCGATGGCAGCGCGGCGAACCGGCCCCAGGCCGATGCGACGGCCGCAACCGGCTTGGCCAACGCCGGATGGCGCAGCGCGCGACCCGGAACCGTCCCGACGAACCGCAGCGCCGCGAGGGCCCGCGACACCGCCTGCTTCAGCCCCTGCTGCGCCATGCGACTCCCCTCGCGTGTTGGATCAGGCGGCCACCGGCGACGCGCCGGTGATGTCGGCGCTCAGGATCAAGGCCTCGATGTCGAGCAGGATCAGCATGCGCTCGCCGACCGTCGCGATGCCCGAGATGTAGCGCGTGTCGATGATGCCGCCGAACTCGGGCGTCGGCCGGATCTCCGAGGGGTCGACGCGGACCACGTCGGAGACGCCGTCGACGACCGCGGCGATGACCTTGCCCTTGAGGTTGAGCACGATCATCACGGTGAACTCGTCGTAGGTCGCGCTACCGAGCTTGAACTTCAGCCGCAGGTCGACCACCGGCACGATGACGCCGCGCAGGTTGATCACCCCTTTGATGTACTCCGGCGCTTCCGGGACGCGGGTGACGGTGTCGTATCCGCGGATCTCCTGCACCGAGAGGATGTCGACACCGTACTCCTCGGGTCCGAGCTTGAAAGCGAGGAACTCGTGCGAGACGTCGTTGCTGGTCGTGCTCATGGGCGGAACCCTCGGGAAGACGTGGGAATCATGCGTCGTCGCGGGACGACGATCCGTGCGCTGCGGCCGATTCCTCGCGCAGCGTGAAGCGGGCGGTGAGCTCGGCCAGGGCGGCGGCCTGGTCGGCCATCGACTTGGCGGCGGCGGTGGCTTCCTCCACCAGGGCGGCATTCTGCTGCGTCGCGGAATCCATCTGCGTGATGGTCTGGCTGACCTGGCCGATGCCGGCGGCCTGCTCCACCGAGGCCTCGGCGATCAGCTGCATCAGGCCATTGACGCGGCGGATGGCGGCCTCCGTGTCTTGCATCGTCCTGCCCGCTGCGTTGACGACCGTTGACCCTTCGCCGACGCGCTGGTTCGACTGCTGGATCAGCGCCTTGATCTCGCG
>JAIXTZ010000363.1 GCA_027483745.1 Lysobacteraceae bacterium | reverse complement strand
GGTGGTCTTGAGGGTGTCGAGGTCCATGGTGGTCTCCACGGTCAGGGTTCCAGTTCGGTGCGCAGTCGCGCTTTCAGTCGGTTGAGGCGGACGCCGACGTTGCTTTCGGAGAGGCCGAGGACGTCGCCGATCTCGCGGTAGCTCAAGTCGTCCAGCCACAGCAGCAGCAAGGCGCGGTTCAAGGGGTCGAGGCTGGCGATGACGCGGTGCAGGTCGCGCTGTTGGGCGATCTGCTCCGGCGTGGCGCCGGGGTCGACGAGGGGGGCGAGCGGGTCGTGCGCGCTGTCGTCATCGGCCTGCGAGTCCGCCGCGGTCGAGCCGCGCCCGGGTGCACGCATCGCGCGGCCGCCGCGCACCTGCGTCGCGCGCCGGCCGCTCAGGGCCACGTTCAGCGCCACGCGGTAGGCCCAGGTGGCGAAGGGGCGTTCGCCGTCCCAGGCGGGAAACACCGCCCACAGCTGCGCGGCCATGTCCTGCTCGAGGTCGGCGCGGTCGGCCGGGCAATCGCTGAAGCCCCAGGCGATCTTGCGCAGCAGGCCGCGGTGCTGGCCCAGCAGCAGGGCGAAGCGTTCGCGGCGGGCGTCGAGGGCGTCGGTCATCGGGGCGGTGAGGGCGTCCATGCCGGGGTGATACGCGCCGGCATCGCGGATCCTTACACGCGGGCCTCAGCGTTCAATCAGGTGCTCTCACCTTCGCTCCTGGGTTTGCACTACGGATGAAATCGATAAGTTCCTTGACACGTTCGAGCAGGTCTAGGACCGACAGATCCGGAGCGTTCTGGGTGAGCTGACGGGCCACTTCTACCTTGTCTGCGACTCGCTGATCACCAAGTTTCGTTCGGTCATCGAAGTCGCCTGACTTCCCCTCGTAGATGCTCCTCGGGTGAACGTTCGCAATCGCATCCTTGAGCGCTTGGAAGTTCACGTAGTGTTCTACCTCCTTGCCTTTAGTCACCCAAGCAAGCCCTTTCCCGTCTGCCTCCGAGAATTCCTTTACGAGCCGTTGCTTCGTTTCGTTGATTTGTGCGTCGGCATCGCGCTTGTCGCTATCAAGAATGATCGCTGAGTGCGGATTCAGTCTGCGCAACTTGATGAAGTCATCTACGCAACTCTGAGATTCTGTGCCTAGCTCCAAACCATCGCTTGACTTGGCGGAGAACGTAAGGTGGCTAGCTAGTCGACCGCCGTAGAACATGATGCTGTAGTGGACTCCTTCGAGGAGGGAGTCATCCACAGCCTTTATCCACCAATTCAGATAAATGCGATCCGAGGGGCCTTCGACCCAGATCACACAGTTCGCAATGAGCAAATCGGAGGGGTGATAGCCGAGGTCAGAGCAAATGTCTGTGCGGTGTGGATCGCTCGTCGCGCGTCTAACTACTGACTGCGCTCCCTCAAGCCGGACGTGATAGATCTCGGCACCCTTTGCATCCATTAGCGACGCGCTGTGGGTGGCGATGAAGTACTGGTTGTCTGTTCTTTCGGCCAGGTAGCTGATCAGCTGCTTTTGGAGCAGCGGATTCAGGTGAATCTCCGGCTCTTCGAGGCAAACAACTTTCCCATGAATGGCGGTGGTTGCAGCCGCGAGTAGGATTACCTCGCTCACGCCGCTTCCAAGCGACTCCACTGGGAGAATCCTCCCTCCGAGCTCAACGTTGATGGTCGATCGGTCGCTCTGTACCTCCACGGTTGCAAGGTCGTCACCGAGTACGCTTCTAACGAATTGCTGGAACGCAGAGAAAGCGTCTCGACTCACTTTGTCGTTTGCTGCTGGTCGCTCAATTGAAGCGAGCTTTTCGAGAATGCTGATTTCTGAGCCGTTTGACTGTCGATAGCGTCGAAGCTCGCGCTTTGCCGGAATGAAGTGCACCTCGGCGCTCGGTGGTGATCCCGCCATGGCGGTTGCCAGCTCTGGTATCCAGTGCGCATCGCGACCTCCGCCTGATCGACCAACCATGGCGCTCCACAAGTTATGCAGAGTTTGATCATCTAGATCGCCCAGATGCTGGCGCCATTCTGAGTCGTGCAGCTTTAGAGCTCGGCCTGAGGTTCCGTTGGATTGAAGCTGCCACGTGCTGAATGCGACGACATTCTTTGGGAAGGCAAGCTTCAACAGGTGCAAGGCGTTCGATGAGCGCGAATCCCCGGCCACATTGATTTCGTCTGCGATCTCATCAATTGCTCTCGAGAATCCAATCTCAATGGGTGCGGCCTGGCCGTTATGTGCGAAGTATGGGTCCCTGTTTGCGGACCCGTTTGTGTTCATCGCCGGAAGCTCTTCAGACAGAAATCGAAGGATGTTCGACTTTCCTGCGTTGTTCTTGCCGATGATGAGGTTGATTGACGAGAGCCGAACAAGCTTCTGGTGAGTTGAGCCGAAGCTCCGATAGTTGGCAATCGAGAGATTCTTGAGGATGGTCGTCATGGCACTTTCCTTGTTGCGACTGGCGGTCGACGTTGATTACATCAGCTTCTCCTTTCCATGTAGCAAGTTGCCTTACCGCTCCGAATGCCCAGCTTCAAACCAGTCCTTGCGCTTGAACAGCCCCGGCTTGATCAGGTCGACGAAGGCGCGCGCCGGTCCCGTCAGTGATCTGCCCTTGCGCACCAGCACGCCGTAGGTGCGCGAGGGGAAGTATTCGCGCAGCGGCCGCGCCACGAGGCGCGCTTTGTCCGCGTCGGTGAGGCACAGCGCCGACACCACCGAGATGCCGAGGTCCTGCGCGACGTACTGCTTGATCACTTCCCAGCCGCCCACTTCGATCGCGACGGTGTAGGGCACGCGGCGCTGCTCGAAGGCGGTGGTGACCATGCGCCAGGTCGACAGCTGCTTGGGCGGCAGGATCAGCCCGTGCGGCGAAAGATCTTCGAGCTTGATCGCCGAACGCTTCGCCAGCGGATGCTGCGGCGCGGTGATCAGCATCGCGTCGAAGCGCTGCAGCGGCGCGTAGTCGATGTCGTTGGGCACTTCCCACATCGCGCCCACCGCGAAATCCACTTCATCGGCGCGCAGCTTCGCGAGGCC
>JAIXTZ010000295.1 GCA_027483745.1 Lysobacteraceae bacterium | reverse complement strand
GCCGCGACGGCCGTTGTCCATCAGCGCATCGACCGACTCCTGCAGCATGCGCTTCTCGTTGCGCACGATGATGTCCGGCGCGTTGAGCTCGAGCAGGCGCTTGAGGCGGTTGTTGCGGTTGATGACGCGGCGGTAGAGGTCGTTGAGATCCGACGTCGCGAAGCGGCCGCCGTCCAGCGGGACCAGCGGACGCAGGTCCGGCGGGAGCACCGGCAGCACGGTCATGACCATCCACTCCGGGCGGTTGCCCGAGTCGAGGAAGGCTTCGACGAGCTTGATGCGCTTGGTGAGGCGCTTCAGCTTGGTCTCGGAGTTGGTGCTGGCGATCTCTTCCTTCAGGCGGAGCAACTCGGCCTGCAGGTCGATGGTGCGCAGCAGCTCGTGGATGGCCTCGGCGCCCATGTAGGCCTCGAAGTCATCGCCGTGCTCCTGGCGCGCCTGCATCAGCTGCTCTTCGTTCATCAGCGAGCCGCGCTCGAGCGGGGTCAGGCCCGGCTCGGTCACGACGAAGGCTTCGAAGTACAGGATGCGTTCGATGTCGCGCAGCGTCATGTCCAGCATGAGGCCGATGCGCGAGGGCAGCGACTTCAGGAACCAGATGTGGGCGACCGGCGAGGCGAGCTCGATGTGGCCCATGCGCTCGCGGCGGACCTTGGCCAGCGTCACTTCCGTGCCGCACTTCTCGCAAACCACGCCGCGGTGCTTCATGCGCTTGTACTTGCCGCACAGGCACTCGTAGTCCTTGATCGGACCGAAGATGGCGGCGCAGAACAGGCCGTCGCGCTCCGGCTTGAAGGTGCGGTAGTTGATGGTCTCCGGCTTCTTCACTTCGCCGTAGGACCACGAGCGGATCAGGTCCGGGGACGCCAGGCCAATTTTGATGGAATCAAAATCGGCGACCGGGCGCTGCTGGTTGAACAGATTGAGTAGATCTTTCATGGCTTGATTCTCCAGTCAGTCGCGCGCGATCACTGCTCGTCCAGCTCGATATTGATACCGAGCGAACGGATTTCCTTCACCAGCACGTTGAACGACTCCGGCATGCCGGCAACCATCTCGTGGTCGCCGTCGACGACGTTCTTGTACATCTGGTTACGGCCCTGCACGTCGTCAGACTTGACGGTCAGCATTTCCTGCAGCGTGTACGCCGCGCCGTAGGCTTCGAGCGCCCACACTTCCATCTCGCCGAAGCGCTGGCCACCGAACTGCGCCTTGCCGCCCAGCGGCTGCTGGGTGACGAGCGAGTACGGGCCGGTCGAACGCGCGTGCATCTTGTCGTCGACGAGGTGGTTGAGCTTCAGCATGTGCATGTAGCCGACCGTGACCTTGCGGTCGAAGGACTCGCCGGTGCGGCCGTCGAACAGCGTGACCTGGGTCTTGCTGTCGCTCATGTTGAGCAGCTGGGTGTGCGCGTCGTCGCTCGGGTAGGCGAGCTCGAGCATGTGCTTGATCTCGGCCTCGGCCGCGCCGTCGAACACCGGGGTGGCCATCGGCACGCCGTCGGTGAGGTTCTTGGCGAGGTTGAGGAGCTCCGAGTCGTTGAACTGCTTCAGGTCGACGCGGGTGCTGCCCGAGATCTTCTTGTCGTGGTTGTAGATCTTGTCGAGGAACTCGCGAAGGTCGGCGACCTTGGCCTGCGCCTCGAGCATCTTCTGGATGCGCTCGCCGAGGCCCTTGGCGGCGAAGCCGAGGTGGGTCTCGAGGATCTGGCCGATGTTCATTCGGCTCGGCACGCCCAGCGGGTTCAGCACGATGTCGACGGTGCGGCCGTCGGCCATGTGCGGCATGTCCTCGACCGGGACGATCGTCGACACGACACCCTTGTTGCCGTGGCGGCCGGCCATCTTGTCGCCCGGCTGGATGCGGCGCTTCACGGCCAGGTAGACCTTGACCATCTTGAGCACGCCCGGGGCGAGGTCGTCGCCCTGCGTGATCTTGCCGCGCTTGTCCTGGAAGCGCTTCTCGAACTCGGCCTTGTGGGCTTCGATCTGCTTCTGCGCGTTCTCGATCGCCTCGGCGGCATCGTCATCCTTCATGCGAAGGGTGAACCAGTCGTCCTTCTTCAGGCTGTCGAGGTACTCGGCGGTGACGTCGGCCTTCTTCAGGCCGTTCGGGCCGCCATTGGCCGTGCGGCCGATCAGCTGGCCGCGCAGGCGCGCGAAGATGGCGCTCTCGAGGATGCGGAACTGGTCGTCGAAGTCCTTCTTGACGCGCTTGATCTCGGAATCCTCGATCTGCTTGGCGCGCTTGTCCTTCTCGATGCCGTCGCGGGTGAAGACCTGCACGTCGATGACCGTGCCGTCCATGCCCGGGGGCACGCGCAGCGAGCTGTCCTTCACGTCCGAGGCCTTCTCGCCGAAGATCGCGCGGAGCAGCTTCTCTTCCGGCGTCAGCTGGCTTTCGCCCTTCGGCGTGACCTTGCCGACCATGATGTCGCCGGCGCGCACTTCGGCACCGATGTACACCACGCCCGACTCGTCGAGGCGCGACAGCGCCTGCTCGGAGACGTTCGGGATGTCGGCGGTGATTTCCTCCGGGCCCAGCTTGGTGTCGCGGGCGACGCAGGTCAGCTCTTCGATGTGGATCGTCGTGTAGCGGTCCTGCTCGACGACGCGCTCCGAGAGGAGGATCGAGTCTTCGAAGTTGTAGCCGTTCCACGGCATGAACGCGACCAGCATGTTCTGGCCGAGCGCGAGCTCGCCGATGTCGGTCGACGGGCCGTCGGCGAGGACGTCGCCGCGGGCCACGCGGTCACCCACGTTCACCAGCGGACGCTGGTTGATGCAGGTGTTCTGGTTGGAACGCTGGTACTTGATGAGCGTGTAGATGTCGACGCCGGCATCGTTGGCACCGACTTCGTCTTCGTTCGCGCGCACGACGATACGGCCCGCGTCGATCTGGTCGACGACGCCGCCACGGCGGGCGTTCACGGTGACACCCGAGTCACGCGCCACGGCGCGCTCGATGCCGGTACCGACCAGCGGCTTCTGCGAACGCAGCGTCGGCACGGCCTGGCGCTGCATGTTCGCGCCCATCAGCGCGCGGTTGGCGTCGTCGTGCTCGAGGAAGGGCACGAGGGCCGCGGCGACGGACACCGACTGCATGGGCGAGACGTCCATGTAGTGGATTTCCGCCGGCGGCTTCAGCAGCGCTTCGCCCTGCTGGCGACAGGTCACGAACTCGGCGGTGAAGGCGTTCTTGTCGTCCAGCTCGGCGTTGGCCTGGGCGATGGTGTACTCGTTCTCTTCGATCGCCGACAGGAACTCGACCTCGTCGGTCACCTTGCCGTTGACGACCTTGCGGTACGGCGTCTCGAGGAAGCCGTAGCGGTTGGTGCGCGCGTAGACGGCGAGCGAGTTGATGAGGCCGATGTTCGGGCCTTCCGGCGTTTCGATGGTGCAGACGCGGCCGTAGTGGGTCGGGTGCACGTCGCGCACTTCGAAGCCGGCGCGCTCGCGGGTCAGGCCGCCCGGGCCGAGGGCCGACACGCGACGCTTGTGCGTGACTTCCGAGAGGGGGTTGTTCTGATCCATGAACTGCGACAGCTGCGAGGAGCCGAAGAACTCCTTGATTGCGGCGGCCACCGGCTTGGCGTTGATCAGTTCCTGCGGGGTCAGGCCTTCCGACTCCGCCAGCGACAGGCGCTCCTTGACCGCGCGCTCGACGCGGACGAGGCCGACGCGGAACACGTTCTCGGCCATTTCGCCGACCGAACGCACGCGGCGGTTGCCGAGGTGGTCGATGTCGTCGACGACGCCGCGGCCGTTGCGGATTTCGCACAGCGTGCGGATGACGTCGAGGATGTCGGAGGTCTGACCATTCGTGGCGACCAGGCGCTTGGCCTCTTCACCAT
>JAIXTZ010000233.1 GCA_027483745.1 Lysobacteraceae bacterium | reverse complement strand
TGGAGCTGCCGCAGCGTCTCGGCCATCTGCGCTTCGCCCACGGCCACCTTCTCGCGCACCTCGACGGGCGCGGTCTGGTGGTTCACTCCGAGGGCGATCAAGGGCATGGCGGGCGCGAAGGCGGGCGCGGGGCGGCAACGGGACGGTATTCTAGCGGCCCCGCTTGGAGTCCCGATGAATCCTCGTTTCTGGAGTCCGTTCGCGCTGCCCCTCGCCGCGCTGCTGTCGCTCGGACCCGTGGCCTCGTCACCGTCCCGGGCGGCCGCGATGCCGCCCGATGTGCTCGAAGCCCTGCTCGCTGCCGAATTCGCCCGCGTCGGCGGTGATGTCGAAGCCGCGTCAGGGCATGCCTTGGTCGCGGCTCGGATGTCCCGCGATGTCGTTCTTGCGGAGCGCGCCGTCGAGGCGGCGTTGCAAGCCGACGATACCGCTCGGGCGGCGGCGGCACTGGAGCGTTGGGCGCAGCTGCAGCCGCAGTCGGCCCGGCGAGACGTCCTCGCCTTGCGCTTCCACGTCGTGCAGGGCGATGCCGATCGTGCCGTCGACACCGCACTGCGGCTGCTCGGCGACGCCTCGAACCTGCCCGTGCTGGTGGCTGGGCTGGAGGCCCCTTATCCCGACAATGGCGTCATCGCGCGCGCCGTGCTCCGCGCGCTTCGGATCGATCCGCGTTTCCCCCAGCGACTCGATGCTTGGCTGGCGATGGCCGGACTTGCCCAGCGGCTTGGCGACAGCACGCTGTCGGCGCAGTGGGTCGATGCACTGGTGCAGCGCTTCCCCGCCGATCCCCGCGCCGGGCTGCTGCGCGCCGAGCGGCTTACGCAGCGCGGCGAGCGCGATGCTGCCCGTGCCGAAGTGCGCCTCGTGCTGTCGCGCGGCGACCTGCCCGCCGAACAGCGGCGCATTGCCGCCGAGGCCTTGGCGGTGCTGGGCGACCCCGAAGGCGCGGCCGCGGCCATGGCCGACGGCCCCCAGGATGCGCGTTCGATGACCTTGCGCTCGACATGGCTGGCACGAGCTGGCGATCTCGAGGGGCTGCGGCTGCTCTTCCTCGAGGCCGAGGCGCTGGCTTCGAGCCGGGCTTCGCCCGAACCGGCCTTGCCACTGCTGCTCGGGGAGCTTGCGGAGCGCCTGCAGGACTGGGCGGCGGCCGAGCGCTGGTATCGGCGGCTCGACCAAGGGGAGGCGCGCGATCGAGCCCGCTTGCGCCTGGGCGTGGTTTTGGCGCGGCAGTCGCGTTTCGACGACAGCATCGCTGCGCTCCGAGCGCTGCAGGCCGACGATGACGCGGATGGTGGCATCCGTCGCGATGCCTTCATCGCCGAAGCCGACCAATGGGAATCGCGCCGTCGCCGGCCCGAGGCCTCGGCCGCGCTCACTCGAGGGTTGGCGGTGTTGGAGGACGACCCCGGCCTGCGCGTGGCGCGGGCGGGCGTCGCCCGGAATGCTGGCAAGCCAGTGGAGGCCGAAGCGGACTTGCAGGCCGTCTTGGCGCGTGATCCACGCCATGCGCCGGCACTGCGCGCGCTCGGCGCCCTGCGGTTGGCGCGGGGGCAGCCTGCCGACGCCGAGTCGTTGCTGGCGCGCGCCTGGGTCGTCGAGCCCGGCGCCCCGACTGCGGCCGCCTGGGGGGAGTCCCTGTGGCTGCTGGGTCGCACTGCCGAGGCCCGCGAGGCTTGGCAGCGCGGACGCCAGCTCGATCCTTCAGACCCCGTGTTGGTCGATACCCTGGAGCGCTACGGTCAATGATCGTCCGCGCTTTCCTTCTGCTGCTCGTCCTGTTCGCCACCGGCTGCGCCACGCAGCGTGTTGCCGCCCCGTCGCCTGTGGCCGGTGAGGGGGGCGTTCCGACGCAAGCCGTCGCGCCGCCGCGGGATTCCCCCGAAGCCTTCGCGGCGCTGGCCGCTCGCGATGCCCAGTTGCGCGATGCGCCGGGCTGGGCGCTGGCCGGCCGCCTTGCCGTGGCCCGCGGCGACGACGGCGGGACGCTCAACGTCCAGTGGGTGCAGATGGGCGCCTCGTTCGACATCCGCCTCAGTGCTCCAGTCACTGGCCGGCAGTGGCGTCTGTCCGGAAGCGCCGAGGGCGCCACCCTCGAAGGCCTCGAGGGTGGCCTCCGTCAGGGGGCGGACCCCGAGGCCCTGCTGCTCGAGGCCACCGGCTGGCGTTTGCCGATCCGCCAGATGCCCGACTGGGTGCGCGGCTTGCGCGGCCCGGGGCCGGTCGCCGGCCTGTCGGTGGATGCGGAGGGGCGGCCCGAGGGCTTCCGGCAGGACGCCTGGACCCTGACCTACCGCGATTGGTGGCCCGGCGATCCACCCCTGCCGCGGCGCGTCTTCGCCGAAGCGGAGGGGGCGTCGGTCCGGCTGGTCGTCAGTGAATGGAAGGCGCGTCCTGAATGACGGCCCCGCCCGACGACCGCCCCGGATGGCGGGCCTTTCCGGCCCCCGCCAAGCTGAACCTGTTCCTCGCCATCACGGGGCGGCGGCCCGACGGCTACCACGCCCTCCAGACGGTCTTTCAGCTGCTGGACTGGGGTGACACCGTGTGGATTCGTCTGCGCGACGATGCCCGCATCGAGCGGATCGGTGCACCGGCCTACGCGCCGGACCCGGCGAAAGACCTGGTCATCCGTGCCGCCGAGCGCCTTCGCTCCGCTGCGATCAGCGGGGAAAATGCGCGCATCGTGAGCTTGGGAGTCGACATCGCCGTCGAAAAGCGCATTCCCGTGGGTGGGGGGTTTGGTGGGGGGTCGTCCGATGCCGCCACGGTACTGGTTGCCTTGGAC
Organism: Lysobacteraceae bacterium; assembly: GCA_027483745.1. The sequence continues at coordinate 517 of JAIXTZ010000233.1, read as the reverse complement.
CGGCTCTGGGGCCTGGCTCTGGGCGTCGACCGCCTTGCGACACTGGGCCTGGCGCTCGGCGCCGATGTCCCGGTGTTCGTCCGCGGCCGTAGCGGCTGGGCCGAGGGGGTGGGGGAGGCCCTCGCCCCGATGGCTCTCGGCGAGCGTCATTACCTCGTTGCCGATTCCGGCGTGTCCGTCCCGACGGCTGAACTCTTCCAAGCCCCTGATTTGAAGCGGGATGCGCCGGTCGCTACAATCGCCGACTTCCTTTCCGGGACGATCCACGGCAACGCCTTCGAGCCGGTGCTGCGCCAGCGCGCGCCGCTCGTGTCCAAGCTGCTGGGTCGTCTGGAGGCATTCGGGAATGCGCGGCTCACCGGCACGGGGGGCGGTTGCTTTGTCGAACTGCCTTCGCGGGCCGAGGCCGAAGCCGCGCAGCGCCAGCTGTCGGCCGAGGGCTGGGATTGCCGGGCCTGCGTCGGCGTCGATCGTTCACCCCTCGGGGCGGCGCTCGTCGGCTGAGCGCGAAAGACAC